>JABUTQ010000051.1 GCA_021443605.1 Bacteroidales bacterium
ACGTGCGTGGTGACGCGGCGTAATGACGGTGTGGCAATTTCGTCATCCTGAGTGGCTTTGGCCCGAAGGATCGCCATGTGCGCGGGTAGATTCTTCGGCTTCGCCTCAGAATGACGTGCGTGGTGACGCAGCGTAATGACGGCGTGGCAATTTCGTCATCCTGAGGGCTTTAGCCCGAAGGATCTCCTATTTTACTGCCCTGCCGAAGGCTTCTTCGCCATCGGGAACTTGTAGTTGTTATCGATGATTGCCTGAGGCAGGAGATCACCATGAACCTGATAATAAGGAGCGGTTAAAGTTCCGCTTCCACTTTGGCGTGTTCCGGCAAAGTCCATTACAACAATACCAACGGATCCTACAGGCTTTGTGTAAGAAGTGGTTCCTATCTTGGCAGTGCCTGTCAGATAATCAAAGGCGAACTGATTGGAATCCTCAGCATTCTTACGATAGGCATTGGTTGTTGAAAGACCAAGGTTACTTCTATATCCGGAGCAGTGGTTGATGACCCATTCATTGACCAGTGCAGGATTTGTATGGTGGGTTGCTGTCCTGTCCATCAACGCCTTAATCCTGTTCAGCTTTTCATTCTGGTCACTGAAAGAATAGTAGTCATTTACCTCAAGCCTCGCAGTATTGTTGCCATTATATACAGAAGCAGGAGTACCGGTAGTCAAAGTGCTTTCATTACCCGGGAAGCTTGAAATATATGCTCCCACTGGACCGTTAGTATATTGAGTTCTTGACATAACAATTATCTTCTTGCGACACTCCCCAACTGTCAGATCTGCCCTGAACGGAATGGTATAGCCAGAATATCCATCAAGGAATGATTTCATATTCGGAACAAATTTATCAGTATCCTTACCACTACTAGGCGTCTCATCTTCGTGACGCATAATAACGAGGGCAAATTCACCAGGATTTGCATTCAAATAAGCAACAATTTCATCGAATGCAGCTTTCAGAGAATACTCTGTAGAGGTAATACCATGATATATCCAGAATTCGTTATACAAATCAATCCCGAAGACTTCAACATGTCTCCAAGCCGGACGCAGGTCAAAAAACCTAATACCGATATTCAACTGATTCGTTAAGTCAAAGTCCTGTGTCTGACCGGCATTGAACAATGATGTTCCTTTACCGGTACCGGCATCGTGCGTGCCAGGGATAGAAAGCTGAGATACATAGATATCATCGTCAAGCGGAGTCATCCAGGCGTTTGCCGCTCCCTGAACAGGATTGATATTCGGCAGATTTATGGCACGCTTTGCGCTTGCAGCCACCACTATCTCACCCGCAGTCTTACCTATGGTCAAAGTTTTGTTGATGGCGCTTGTATTGTTCTTCGCCTGCGCGTGGATACGGATTTTAGCCGTCTTAGTGTCGCCAATGGCGTTTGGAGGGAGCATCACGGTAAGTTTCACGCTCTGCCCGGTTGTAAGGTCGATGAAACCGTGAGGATTGGCGCTGTCTCTGATGTCGTTGATACCAATGAATACCATAACTTCTTCCTTTGAGCCGGTATCCACCATCTGGCCATTCACAATGTCATATTTAAACTCGGTGTCTGAAACTTTGTTGGTCAGTTGGAAAGTCAAAGAGATACCTGTCAATGCCAAGACTGCGCCAGACTCGGTTGGCCCGTTGACAACGATGTCGAGGGTGGTCATGATGGGGCTGAACTGAAGCCCTACGCTCTCGGTATAGGCTGTAGTATTCTTTGCCACCATATAAGCATTCTGCTGCATATTTGGCTCTGCTGTGTACTGGTTGCTTGTAGCATCAGCCGTAATGTCGCAGGTCTGGTTGAAGTTGATTGGGAAGGTGGCTATGCCGTCTTCGTCAATCGAAACTCCGGTAGATGGATATGTGGCATAGAAGTCGATTAGCGCCGTATCGTCTCCCTTCCAGATGATCGGTTCTTCAGGAGCGATAAGTTCAGCGGAAGTCCTGTAGTCATATCCTTCTGTCTCTGATGTGGTCGCAATAGTATAGATGCCCGACTCGGCACCTTCGGTGCTCGCGTTGGGGCTGTAAATCAGCACGTCGTCACCGGCTGTCCAGTAAACAGGCCAACCATGGGTTTCGGTGTTTTGAGTGCCGTATTCAGTCTTTGTGGCCGGTGCGCCTGCGCCGAAATGTACTGCACGACCTTTAATTTCGGTGACGTTGCTGTTGTCGCTGTCATTGACGTTGGGTTCCTTTTGGCAGCTTGCAGATATGCCAACGCAGAGGACCATTGCCATAAATGCGTATATAAATCTTTTCATCATTGTTGCGTTTTTTTCAGTTTATACTTTGTTCTGCTTGATGTTAATCCCAATCTGTTGGTGCAAATGGATTATCATAGCCCTCCTGTTCTGTGATGGTGGTGCCCCCTGTAACGTCAACTTCTCTATCGGAAGCGGCCATCAGGGCCGACTCCACCACAATTTTAAACTCCTGTGTCACCGGAGTTTCATACTGACTGAATTTTGTTCTTTTCATCTATATATATTCTATTGTTGGCGTAACAATTTTGCAAAGTTAATAATAATAATAATAGGTGCAAAAAAATTGCAGATTTTGAGATTTCTCTGTAAATTATGGAGTTCCCCGCTGGCATTCTAAGGCGCAAGCCTTCGTCAGAGGCGAATCATTCTGAGCCGAAGGCTATTCGTCATTCTGAGGCGAAGGCGAAGAATCTATCCACGCACATGGAGATCCTTCGGGCTGAAGCCCTCAGGATGACGAATACCACGCCGCCATTCATGAGTGAATATGGAAAGATAAACCGGCCCAACAGCGATGAGAGGTCGGAAGTTTTCGTGTACTAAAAAAGGCCCTCCATTTTGGATAGGCCTGCCGAATTTCATGTATTTTTGACCGCTTATTTGTTTACGGTTTTTGGTGTCACAATCATGTCATTCTTAACGATCTCTGTCAGGTTCATAAGAGGAACTGTGTAGTTGTTGAGATTTGTGGCCTCGGTTTTGGCGAATTGTGCCCCCCTTGCCGCACCTAATGTAACGGTTGCCAAATGCTGAAGGAAACTATCAGGAATAACGATATTGCCGTTTTCCTGGGTCATTTCTTTCCAGCTTGCCGGTGCTACATCAAAATAGCACTCAATAACCATCACCATAACAGGCTCTTCTCCGTTGAGATAGGAAATCTTCAACGAGTTTCTGATTGATTGAATCTGATCATCTATTGAAAAGTTCACCTCATAATCAACGCGGAGAGGATTGGCAAAAGCCTCATCCTTTAATATCGCAAACTGAGGAATACTTATGCGATTTAATTTAAATTGTATAGCCATAACTTAAGCGTATGAGTTTTCTGGATATTGTGCGAATAGTTGTGTGATGAAAGGGATGGCATTGTCTGATTGCTTTGAGAATGCCAATGTTGGAAATGTCATCCATTTTCGATTGATGATTGATTCAGCGGAAGTTACGACAATAGAAGCAGAAACATCTGCCACTTCCATTAAGTTTACTCCTAAAGCCATTTCCAATTTGGAAATAGTTTCAAGAGTCAGATTTTCGGTCCCTTTTACAATTCTGCTTACGTACTGAGCCCTTACTCCCATTCGCTCTGCAAGTTCCTGTTTTGTCATTTTTTTCTTGCGGAGAAATGAAAGAACGGCAAAAGCGATCTTTGCAGATTTATCCAACCATGCTTCATTTTCCTCAAGTTCTTCAACTACCTTTAGCCAATCTACTGAGGAAGATGGTTGCGTGACGGCCTTAAAATATTCTTCGCTAGTCTGTGTGTTCATTGGTTCTGTTGATTAAATCTTCTTTTGTATATAGTTTTTCTTTCTTTAGCCAGTCTTGCGCGCTCTCGATTAACCTCATCTCTTTATTGAGAGCAGTGTCTTTTTTGTTCCTAACCTTAACCTTTATGCCCCCACCTGTAACTACATATCCGGGCAAATCACCTTTTGTTTTCGAATCAATTCTAATGCCGTATAATCGAAAGACAGAAGAAATGTCGGTCTCTGAATAACCGTATAATTCTCGTCTATGTTCAGAGTCGGGATCGATAGGAACCCTATATAAACATTTGAACTTTTCTACGAGGTTTGGTGTTATCCCTTTTCGGCCATTTTTATAATATGAGATAAAATCTGTCAAGAATCGTTTGGCTTCCTTGTGGGCCGATTCTTTTACTTCTTGAACAGTATGGCCTGCGTAATAGGGATTGTTCTTTATATAATCGAAATTTTGCTCAAAAAATTCATCAATGAACTCTGGATCAAGCCATTTCCTCATCAGTTGTGAAAAACGATTGTCGTTTTCCCCTGTGAGTATTATACTCCACACTTGATCCGGTAATACATTGGCTATATCCATACTAAACTTATAAGTTTAGCAAAGGTCTACTTTTTTATTGATATGTGCAAATAAATTTGGAGATTTGCCGAAACAGGATGACGGTCACCCCCCTCGCCGCTTAGTCTTTAAGACATGCCAGTGGGATAACCTTTACACCATCAGGACGAGTATATGCCATTTGCCCTCCGGTCAAGATGAGTAGTAAGTCAGGTTCTCGCAGAGGGACCTGTTGTTCATCCTTATTATGTTCCTCTATCAGTTGCTTGAGTTCCAAGAGATGTGCAGCACCATCGTTAATTTCTTGACTGCCTAGTTTGCATTCAATTAGCGCATATCGACCATCTGCAAGATGCAATACGAGGTCTGCTTCCAGTCCATATCTGTCATGATAATAGGATATGTGACTATCAAATTCGGTTGTATATGCCCGTAAATCTCTGATGCACATTTGTTCGAAAATAAAACCAAATGTCTTTAACTGTACTTCTAATGACTCGGCACTTTGACCTAACGCAGCAACAGCTATTGAAGGATCGGAGAAACAGCGTTTTGGTGTGCTGCGAATAGCAGTTTTGCTACGAATAGCCGGACACCACGCATCAATGTCTTGTATGACGAACAATTTTTCAAGGGCATTCACATAGTCATCAAAAGTATCCATGGATAGTGAGATATCCCCAGATGCAGTTATGTCTGTCAGAATACTTATCTTTTTTGCCATTGTGCTGATATTCCTTGCATAGGACTTCAATATTTGTTTGGCAATCTTTGGATTTCTACGTCTCCCGTCAACTGCAGAGATATCATTGTTACAGATACTGTTAACATAGTCTTTTGCTATCATCATGCTTGCTTTTTCACTCATCTGAAGGGTAACAGGCCATCCCCCTCGGCAAGCCACACGAATCAACTCCGGAATATCAAGTTTGCTTGTTGAGCCATCAATGTTGTAGGATTTATTGTCAAATAGTTCACGGACTGAAACCATGCCCGACGACTCCTTTGACTCCCAAAGGCTCATAGGAAAGAACTTCATTCTGCTGATGCGACCTGTGCCTGTGTGTCCAATTTTTGATTTGTCCACAGTGTTGCTACCTGTCAGCAAAAACTGTCCTGGGAGTCCGCCACTATCATCCACGGCCAACCTGACAGCATCCCAAATCTTTGGAGCATCTTGCCACTCGTCAATGAGACGTGGCTTCTCACCCTTTAATAGAAGAGATGGCATAGTTGCGGCTGTTTCAAGATATTCATCTTGTTTATCAGGATCTTGCAACTTAATTACACTCTTGGCGTGCTGCATAGCCGTAGTAGTTTTTCCAGTCCATTTAGGCCCTTCTATCAGTATAGCACCGAATGCCTCGAGTCTATCTTGCAGCATCTGGTCTGCTATTCTTGGCAGGTATTCCATAGTTTCTAAATATTTACAAGTGCAAAGATATGATTTTCAGTGGAATCGGGCAATTTATTCGGTGTTTTTGAGATATTTTATTCGGTGTTTTTGTGCCATATCATTTGATGTTCTTGTGGATACGAAACGGACTTTCTGCAAGCAGTACAAAGATTCTTCGCTGACGCTCAGAATGACGTGCTGCTGTCGCTCAGAATGACAAGTCGCTGCCGCTCAGAATGACGTGCTGCTCGGGGAATTCTTCGCTGTCGCTCAGAATGACGTGCTGCTCGGGGAGATTCTTCGCTGACGCTCAGAATGACGTGCCGCTGACGCTCAGAATGACACGCCGGAATGGAGGCAGAGCCCCCTAAATAAAAAGAGAGAGCCAAGACGGCCCTCTCCTTTCAATATTCAGATTAACAAGAATTTACTCTTGAGTTGAATCCCACCATACGGGGATTGACCAAACTGCAAGGTCGCTGTTCCAGCACTTCTTGCCGCTTGAAGCATTGACAGCATCCATATTTGCACCGGGAACCTTTGCACCGATTGCGTGGAGCTGTGTAGAGTTGTAGTTAAGCTCGTGTGAGCACTGCTGCCAGCGGCGAGGCTGTGTTCCGAGAGGAACGGCCTGCTGAGCGGCTACAGACTGATAGTACTGTGCGGGAACTCCGAATCCGAAGAAAATCTCGGGATTATAGTCGTAGCGGCGTGCATCGTTGTAGAGCTCAACTGAGAAATGCATAGCCAAACGCTTCTGAGTCATAATCTTACCAAGTGAGAGATTTGCTGCTGTACCGATACCCTTGCTGAGGAAGTTGGTCATTTCAGCATCTGTCATAGGAACGAATGACGGGCAGTCGAGCAAACCGGCATCTTCCTTGACCCACTGGTTGAGCTTGATGTTCATCTCTTCCATAGATGCCTTGATACCTGCCTTGTAGGCATCAAATGCACCATTCTGATCACCCTTCTTGAAGAGGACCTCAGCCTTGATGAAGCAAGCCTCTGAGTATGTTCCAAGGTATGTGGGAGATGAAACGCGGCTGTAGAATGAGCCTGATTCTTTTGATGCATCTGTTCCGTTTCTTCTGTAGAGAAGGTCCTGATTTGCAGCATAACCCTTTGAAGAGCTTGTGCACTCTACGTAAACGGTGTCACCGAGACGATCGGGGTTGCTTGAATCAATCCACCAATGTTTAGTGGCATTGAAGTTGGCACGAAGCGGACCACCATTGAGGTTGGGAGCTTCATCAGAAACCATATCGATGCCGAGAGATCTTCTCCAGTCGCCTTTCCATTTAATCTCTGCGGGTGAATCAGCAGACTTGCCTGACATTGCCCAAGGGATGATGCGGTCTGCGCGAGGGTCTTCAACACCATTGCCTGCGAAGTTTGTAAGGTTGTCATACAACATCTTGGTAACCATATAACCACCGTTCATACCGCAGACTGAATAGAGAGGTGAGTAGTCAACAGGCTCGTCCCAACCAAGAACGTCGTGAGTTGTGCTGTTGTCGTCTGTATGATAGATGACGGCATTGTCGTTGATGCTTGTCTGAGCTGCTGCAAGAGCATCAAGGATGGCCTGTGCATCATATTTGCCATCTTTGTAGCTGCCTGCCTGCTTCTTGTTGAGTTTGTTGATCCAGCGGGCTTTGAGCAAGTTGCCGAACTTAACCCATTTGTTGACGTCTCCACCCATCCAGTAATCTCCGAGAGCGAGGGCGGGGAGTGAGGCGTCCTGTCCCTTCGCGAGGGCTTCAAGACCTTCCTCAAGGAATTTCATACATCCGAGCCAGATTTCCTTACCTGTGTTGTAAGGAGGAGTAGCGGACTCTGCGCAAGCCTCGTCGAAAGGCATTTCACCGTAAAGGTCTGTCATCAACATATTTCCATAGGCCCAGATAATCTTGCCGACACCCACATAGTGGTATGCGCCAGCATCTTCGGCCTTCTTAATCATATATGAGATGTTGTTTGCAGCACCCACGAACCACCACTGGTAAGGAGTGGTCACAGCACCTGACTGAGGGAGCCAAATAGATGCATTGAAGTATGTACCACCACCTGAATAACGGGTCCAGTCTCCAATCAGGAAGTTTGTACGCCAGTTGGCGAACTGCATAGCGCTGTTGGTATAGAACTCGATATGTGCAAGACGGTTTTGGTATGCAGCACTCTCTGACGAAGGATTCTCGGGGTCTGTATTGACATCCAGCCAACCTTTGCATGAGCTCATCGAAAGCACGCTGAGCGCGCAAACGATACCTAAAAATATATTCTTTATATTTTTCATCTTGATTTCGTATTAAAAATTAGAATGTCAAATTAAGACCGAAAGTCATACCGGCTGTAGCGGGAACACCGCAGTAGTCGAAACCAACTGAAGATGAACCACCTACACCTGCACCAGCTGCTGCAACCTCAGGATCACCGTCGTAGTTGGTGAAGAGGAGGATGTTGTTTGCAGTTGCAGATACAGTCACTCTCTTGATGAAACCTGTGGCATCCATCCACTTCTTGGGGAGAGAATAGCTCAAACCGAGTGAACGGAGACGGAAGAGGTTGACCTTTGTAATATAGTTTGCAGAATTGGTAGGATAATATGAAGTGTAGTAACTCTTGATGATGTTGTAACCACTTACAAGCTTGCCATTGAATTCATATTCCTGGTCTGCATTCCAAGTATGTGTCATAGCCTCGTAAACAGGAATTTCCTTGGTCTTGTCGCCATCCTGAACTGTCTGTGTGCCAGTCTTGTAAAGACCTGACACCGTGAGAGGTTCATTACGCCATTTTGCAGAATTGGCACTTGTACCAGCCTGGTCCATGGTGTATCTTGTACCGTTCACAACGTCCCCACCGAATGAGAACTCCCACAACATATTGAGGGAGAGACCCTTCCAAGTGAAAGTATTGTTGAAACCACCTGTAAGGACAGCTTCACGGTTACCAACCTCTGAAAGGTCAGTTGTATAGGTAGGCATTCCGTTCTTGTCGAGAACTACCTGGTTTGTAGTTTGATAGAGAACTTTACCGCTCTCGCCTACGATGGTGTTGTCTTTATTCCACGCTGTACCTGCAATACCCATGAAGTAACCACCATTGTAAGAAGCAGCCTTCATTCCGGCATACTGAACGTCTGTAACGTACATTACGTCGGTACCATCCGGCAGACCGTCGAGCTTACCGCGGTTGCCTGCGAGGTTGAGGGTTGACTCCCATACGAAATCTCTTGTCTCAACTGGTGTACCGCTGATAGAGAGCTCCATACCTTTGTTATATACGTTCGCTGCATTGATTGAGCAGAAGATATAACCTGTTGACTGAGGTCCGCGAGGTGAAAGAATCTGGTTGTAAGAGTCGTTTGTGTAGTATGCGTAGTCGATATGGAGACGTCCGTTGAAGAAGCCGAGTTCGATACCGATTTCAGTAGATTTTGTCATTTCAGGCTTGAGGTACGGGTTACCACGGGTCCAGCTGTTACCAACACCAGTGATGCCACCGAGATAAGTACCTACAGGCCAGAGAGCTGTATTAGTCTCATAAACGCCTGTGTCCTTACCTACCTTTGCCCAAGAAGCGCGGATTTTACCGAAAGTGAACACGTCATTCTTAGGGATGAGTTCGCTAAACACGAACGATCCGCTCACTGACGGATAGAAGTATGAACGGTTTGCAACAGGGAGTGTTGAAGTCCAGTCGTTACGACCTGTTACTGTCAAATAGAGCATATTTCTCCAAGATGCGCGGAACTCACCGAACACACCTGCGAGTCTCTTGAGGGATGAGCCGTGTGAGAACTGCTTGTAGTCTGCTGAAGCATTTGCATAAGAGAAGAAATCGGGAACGGAGAAGTTCCAGGCCATCATATATTCTGTCTCACCGCTGGTCTGGTCAATCTGGCCACCGAGGAGGAGTCCGAGTTCGAACTCACCGAACTTCTTGTTCATATTAGAAGTCACGTTGTGTGAGAGATACTGATACTGACGGGTATTGTCACTCATCATACCTTTCTGCCATGCTTGCTTGATAACTGAACCTGCAGCGATTCTGTTGCGGTTTGTCTGAGTGTAAGTATCGATACCGAGACGATAGTTGAGTGTCCACCAATCAAATATCTTGGCATTTACGAACAAGCTACCTGTGAAACGGTTGGTCTGGTCTGTGAGTTTATCCTTGTTGATAATCCAATAAGGGTTTTCACGCTCGTCCCAAGGGTCGAGACGGTCGCCGAAAAGACGATAGCGTGTTCCGTCTTCGTTGAGATAATGTTTCATATCATCAAACGGAGACCATACGTATGCTGAATAGAGGGCACCGTTACCGCTTGAGTTGTAAAGACCGCCTGAAGTGAGGGTCTTGTCTGTCTCTGCCTGTGAATAAGCTGCGTTTGCACCAACTGTGAAGATATTGCCAATCTTCTGTTCGCCGTTGAAACGGAAAGTGTATTTGGTATATCCTGTTCCGGGAACAACACCGCCCTGATCGTAGAAAGATCCTGAGAGGAAGAAGTTGTTGGTCTTTGTACCGCCGGCTACGCTGAGGCTTTCGTCAACGATAAGGCCGCCCTTGAAGAACTGACCGAGGTTGTCGTAAGTCTTTGCAGAGCTCTTTGTACCCCAAGAGTTGTATGAAAAGTCGTTGAATGCAGTTTCGTGCTTTCCGCCGGGGTAGAGGTCCTCGATGTATCCGCGAGCATACTCATTCTGGAATTTGGGGAGATTTGTAACCCAAGAGGTAGAGATCTTTGAGTTGAAGTTGACCTCAACCCTGCCTTCCTTACCTTTCTTGGTGGTGATGATAATCACACCGTTTGCAGCGCGTGAACCATAAAGAGCTGAAGCGGCAGGACCTTTGAGGACAGACATTGACTCGATATCCTCGGGGTTGATATCCATAAGACGATTTGAAGTGGTCATTGTACCACGGATTGTACCGTCGAATGCAGAGTTACCAACGAGTGAAGATGAGTTGTCATAAATCACACCGTCAACTACGAAGAGAGGCTGGCTATCCTTTGTTTCGGAACCTGAAGTGGCACCACGAAGGATAATCTGTGCGCCTGAACCGGCAGCACCACTTGATTGAGTGATGTTTACACCGGCAACCTTACCTGAAAGAGAAGAGATAGGGTTTGCAGTCTTGTTTCTCATCAACTCGGTAGAGCTAACTTCTTCCATTGCGTAACCGAGAGATTTTTTCTCTTTCTTGATACCCATCGCAGTAACTACTGCGTCTTCGAGCATGAGGGCATCGTCTTCAAGAATCATGTCAATTTTCTGACGGCCATTGACGGCAACTTCAACGGTCTTGTAACCCATTGAAGAAAATTCCAATGTTCCGCGTGAGGGAGCTGTCAGTGAATACACTCCGTTGACATCTGTCGCAGCACCGTTGGAAGTTCCCTTCACAACAACGTATGCTCCAACGACCGGCTCGCCTCTCTGATCTGTCACCTTACCGGTAACGTTCAGATTCTGAGCCATCACTGTTCCCAAACCGAGAACAAGTGCGCACATCACCGCAAAAAAGCGGCTCAATTTGTTAGACAAAATGAACATAAGTGAAATTTTAGGTTAATATTATGTGTTAATCTTATGTGCATAAAATTTTTCAAAGTTATAAAAAAAACCACAATCTCAAAGGAATTGGCACTATATCAGAATATATCTTCATTTACCCCCTCAAGAAATGCCGTTTCGATGGGGATATAGAAGAGGCGTTCACGGATAACTTTGGGGATGGTGGTTTCGAAAACGAAGCGCTGGGCATCCTTTTCGGTGGTCAAGAGCACCGCACGGGGATGGGCTTCGGCCAAGGATACAATCTGCCGCACGTCCGACTTCGTGAATTTGTGATGGTCGGGATAGCTCAGAAAATGGGCTTCGCGATAGATCGAGAGCACGTGCATCTTAATCTGGGTATTGTCTGCGATGCCGGTTATGAGAATCGCCTCCTGAGAGTAAATGAACCTGTTGTTTCCAAAATCGGAGAAGACCGGCAACGGCTGGCAGTATTCTATCGTGGTGAAGGAGGTCTTGTGGTGGCGCCCCACCCTGTTTGCTTCAATTATTTTCTCTCTGTCCCATTCGTTCAGATATGATGGACATTTTGTAAATATCACTGTATCAGCTCGTTTTATCTGAGAAGGAATATCCCTCAACCTGCCGAACGGGAGGAGAAAATCTTTGAATACCGGCCTGTTGTATGGTATCAGGAGCACAGATTTGGAAGGTTTCAGTTTCCTGTACTGGAATCCGTCATCCAAGATTATGACATCCGGGCGCTTCTCTTGAGGGAGTTCCATCATTTTCTTGACGGCGGCGCAGCGATTTTTGCTTACGATAACCGTTGCTTGTGGGAACTTGCGTTTGATTTGGAGCGGCTCGTCTCCGACAGTTGAAGCTTTGTCATATTCATCTACTATTTTGAGTCCCCGCCCCTTGCGCCCGTAGCCGAGAGAGATTACACCCACTTTGCCCTTTTTGAGATATTCTTTTACAAACATCTCTGTATGAGGCGTTTTACCGGTACCACCAACGGTGATATTCCCTATTGAAATGATTGGAATATCGAATGAAGATGAATGGAGAATCCCTTTGTCGAACCACCTGTTACGAATGGCAAGCACCAAATAATATGGGAACAGAAGTATCTTGTTTACGAAGGCGTACATTTTATTTCCAATTCTGATTGATAAAATCCAAAGTTTTGAACAGCTCGGCCGGATCGTTCTCAGTGACAAGTTTCAGTCGTGTCTCCTTGAAATTGTCGAGGCATTTGAAATAGCAGCTCAAATGGCGCCGCATCTCAAGCACACCAACTCTTTCGCCCTTGATTTCCAGACTTTTGGCAAGATGTTTCTTTGCAAGCTCCACCCGCTCCGCAACCGACATTGTAGGGAGAATCTCCCCAGTTGCAAGGTAGTGTTTTATCTCCTTGAAAATCCACGGATGGCCAAAACTTGCCCTGCCGACCATTATCCCATCCACTCCGTAGCGGTCGAACGCCTCTTTTGCCTTTATTGGATTGGTGATGTCGCCGTTGCCGATAATCGGGATATGGATACGGGGATTATTCTTTATCTCCCCTATGAGTGTCCAGTCCGCGTCTCCCTTATACATCTGAGAACGAGTACGACCGTGAATAGTAAGCGCCTCTATTCCAACATCTTGTAGTCTTTCGGCCAACTCGGGTATAATCTTGCTGTTTTCATCCCAGCCCAAGCGGGTCTTTACCGTTACGGGAAGTTTCACCGCTTCTACCACCTGTCGCGTGATATCCACCATCTTGTCTGGATAGCGCATCATACCGCTGCCCGCACCGCGTCCTGCAATCTTGTTTACCGGACATCCGAAGTTTATGTCGATGATATCGGGGGCGGCTGCTTCGGCAATCTGCGCCGCCTCCACCATAGCTTCGGGGATATGGCCGTAAATCTGGATGGCAATGGGGCGCTCATAGTCGAGAATGTTCAACTTGGCGGCCGTCTTGCCGGCATTTCTGATGAGGCCGTCAGAAGATACGAACTCGGTATAGACCATATCGGCCCCATACATCTTGCAGATGTAGCGGAAAGTGATGTCGGTGACGTTTTCCATCGGAGCAAGAAGCACCGGCTTCTCTCCCAAATCGAGATTACGAATCTTCATAGCGGCTGCGAAGATACAAAAAAGTCGCGCATTTTGGGTGCACGACTTTTTGTTTTATTAGGAATTGACTTGATTAGTCTGTGAGAGAGAATCTCTGGAAGGCCACAACCTTAGCATCTTTGTCGATGCTTGCGATATGGTCTTTCACAGAAATCTTACCAACCATTACAAACTCCTGGTCTTCAAGTGTTTGCTCTTTGAAGAACTTGGCAAGACGACCTTTGGCGATGTTCTGAATCATACCCTCGTTGAGGTTTGCAGCCTTCTTCTCTGAAGTTTCCTTGATAATCTGGCGTGCAAGGTCTGCCTGCTCGGGAGTAATCCAACCCTTTGCAGTATTTGACTGGATATGATCTTCGCTATCAACGTGTGCAGGGTTGATGCCGGCCTTCTTGAGGTCTGCCTCAACAGCCTTGAGGATCTGCTCTTCCTTTGTCTTTTCAATGGCGATGGCGAGCTCTTTCTCAACAACTTCTGCAGGAACGCTGTCTGAATTGACTGCAACGGGGTTCATTGCAGTAATCTGCATTGCGATATGCTTTGCAAGGTCTGCGGGAACTTCTTTGTTGAAACCGACAACGGTTGCAATCTTGTGGTTGATGTGGATGTAAGATCCGATATAAGGAGCTTCGAGAGTGTAGTAGCAAGCCACAACGTGCTTCTCACCACTTTTACCGGTCTGCTCTGTAACTGCCTGTTCAACTGTACGGCCGTCAGCCATTTTGCAAGCCAAAAGATCTTCTTTGGTTGCAGGATATGCTGTGGCGGCTACCTCTGCGATGGCGTTTGCAAGGGCTGTGAACTCATCGTTCTTTGCCACGAAGTCGGTCTCGCAACCAAGGCTTACGAGGATGGCTTTCTGATTGCCCTCAAGCACCTTTGCGATAACGGAACCTTCTGTAGTTTCGCGGTCTGCGCGCTTTGCAGCAACGAGCTTACCCTTCTCGCGGATAATCTCTTTTGCCTTCTCGAAATCGCCTTCAGCCTCAACGAGAGCCTTTTTGCAATCCATCATGCCTGCGCCGGTCATTTTGCGCAATTTTGCTACATCTGTTGCTTTAATTTCCATAGTATCTCCTTATTATTCAGCTGATTCTTCTTTTTCTTCTCTCTTGGGGCCGTTTCTGCGTGAACGAACTTTCTTTGCAGGAGCGTCGTCCTTTGCTTCAACTTCCACGTTTTTCTCCTTTTCGAGCTTTCTTTCCTCGAGACCTTCTGCAATAGCCTTGCAGATAGTCTCAGAAACGAGTGCGATTGACTTGGCAGCGTCGTCATTTGCCGGAATCACATAATCAATGTTTGTAGGATCGCAACAAGTATCAACCATTGCGATAACCGGGATATTGAGACGGTTTGCCTCTTTCACTGCGTTGATTTCTTTCTGTACGTCAACTACGAAAAGGGCTGAAGGGAGACGGTTGAGGTCAGCGATTGAACCGAGGTTCTTCTCAAGTTTTGCCCTCTGGCGGGTAATCTGGAGGCGCTCACGCTTTGCGAGTGTCTCGAATGTACCATCGGTAATCATCTTGTCGATGGTGTTCATTTTCTTGACAGCCTTGCGGATTGTGGGGAAGTTGGTAAGCATACCACCTGCCCAGCGCTCTGTAACGTAAGGCATATTGACTGCCTTTGCATTTTCCGCAATGATGTCCTTTGCCTGTTTCTTTGTAGCTACAAACAATACCTTGCGCCCTGCGCGAGCGAGCTGTTTTGCGATATTTGCAGCTTCATCTATTTTGACAACAGTCTTATGCAGGTCGATGATATGGATTCCGTTTTTCTCCATAAAGATATAGGGAGCCATTTTAGGATTCCATTTTCTCTTCTGGTGTCCGAAGTGAGCGCCTGCATCAAGTAGGTCTTGGAAATTTGTTCTTGACATTTTAATTCTTTTTTGTTTTAACTCTTTTTTTCAATCGGGAGAGTAGCGCTATGCGGTCTCTCCAATTTTCCGCAGTCCATCAAACATTTGGTAGCCATAAAGGGTCCGAACGTTTTGTCCTGGACTGTGCAAATAAATAAGTAAATCGTTAACGTTTGCTGAACTGGAAACGTCTACGAGCACCCGGCCTACCAGGTTTCTTTCTTTCAACTTCGCGTGCATCGCGGGTCATAAGGCCGTTTGATTTGAGAACGGCGCGGTAAGCTTCGCGGTCTGTTTTGCAGAGTGCGCGGGCGATGGCAAGGCGGAGAGCCTCAGCCTGACCTTTGATTCCACCACCGTCGAGGTTGGCCTTAATGTCGAAAGAAGCAAGTGTTCCTGTAAGATCAAGGGGTTGCTTTACAATGTAACGGAGTGTGTCCTCTTTGAAATATTCATCCAATGAGCGGCCGTTGATTGTAATGTTGCCCTTGCCGGAGTTCAAATAAACGCGTGCGACAGCCGATTTACGTCTTCCAAGTGCGTTGATTACTTCCATTCTGTTTTAGATTTCGTTTAAAGTGATTTGTTTGGGGTTCTGTGCTGCGTGAGGGTGCTCGCTACCTACATAGAGATAAAGGTTTTTGAACTGAGCCTCACCCAGACGTGTTCTGGGGAGCATGCCTCTTACTGCATGTTCAAGTACGGCTAAAGGCTTGCGTGCGAACAGATCCTTCGGAGTAGATGTGCGCTGTCCGCCGGGGTAACCGGTGTGACGAACATACACCTTGTCTGTCAGCTTTTTACCAGTGAGACGGACTTTGTCTGCGTTTACAATGATAACATTGTCTCCGCAATCCGCGTGAGGGGTAAAGTTGGGTTTGTTCTTGCCACGGAGCAAGATGGCAACCCTGCTGGCGAGACGACCGAGGACGAGATCGGTAGCGTCAATGACAACCCATTCTTTAGATGAGTTTTCCTTGTTAACCGACAGTGTTTTGTAACTTAGTGTGTCCACAGTGTCTTGATTTTTAAGTTAATACATTAAATTTGTTGCGATTCCCCGATATTTTGGGGGCTGCAAAGGTAGAAAAAAAATCCTTTCCAGCAAAAATAAAGAGATATCAACACGCTGTTTATCTGTTGCGTGTCAGCAGATTTCGGGCGAGATCGGCAAGAAGCGCCTTGGCTCTGCTCTCCGGAAGAGGGACGAGAGCATCTATCGCCAATGCCGTTTCGTTGGTAAAACAATCCCTGGCATATTCCATCCCGCCTTTATTTTCCACAAAGGAGAGAACCTCCTTTATATCTCCCTTTCTGATTTGAGAGACAACCTCTTCGCACTCGGTTTTGGAAGCGCGGTTTAAAGCGCCCAGGAGCGGAAGAGTGATTTTCTGCTCGGTGATGTCGTTGCCGGCAGCCTTTCCGGTGTCCAGATGGGGAGAGTAGTCGAGGATATCGTCTTCCATCTGGAAGGCGCGCCCAAGATGGTGGGCGTATGAATCCACGGCATCGACATACTCTTGCGGAGCATCCACAGAAAAGGCTCCGCCAACCATTGCAGCACGAAACAAAGATGCTGTTTTACAGTCGATTATGCTCAAATAATCTTCCAACGACATCTCCAGGGAATCTGATTTCTGCATCTGGAGCATCTCCCCCATCGCGAGTTCTTCGATGCATTTTCCGTAGCTCTTGAACACCCTTTTGTCGCAGTCGTCTATAATCGTGCGGATGGCGCTCGCGAGCCAATAGTCTCCCACGAGAACAGATGCCGCAGGAGAATAGAGCGACATCACGTTCGGCTTTCCGCGCCTCACTGTGGCATTGTCGGCCACATCGTCGTGAAGCAATGTGGCGGTGTGAATCATCTCGGCCGCGGCGGCACACAATATCGCCGGTTCCGAAGCCGCGCCACTGCAGGCGTGGGCAGAAAGCAGACACAACATCGGGCGGAGACACTTACCCGAAGTTGAGAAAAGATATTCGTTTATTTTGTTCAAAAGAGGTATTTCAGAACCCAAGTTCTTGAAAAATACCTCTTTGAAGTAAATCCAGTCTTTCCCAAGGTAATCTGTTACGGCCTGGGTCATAGAGATTTAGAATCTGAAGGCGATTGAAACGTCAAGGCAGTTGGCGGTTCCCTTACGCATACTCTTGAGCTGCGAAGCATAATCTTTCCAAGATACCACTTGCCCAAAGTTCCAAGAATATTTCGCACTGATCTGGAACTTGTAAATCTCGATACCGCCACCGACACCCACTCCGTATGAGAAGCGGTTTGCGTCTTTGGTAAACTCTTGGATAAGCGGAGCGATTACAGAATTCTTTTTTGCAGAAACTTTATTGATGATACTGTAACCGATGAAGGGGCTCACCTGGATGTAAGGCCTGCACACAACGAGATCCGGTCCCCACTGAACATTTACGGGAAGCTCCAGATAATTCATTCTCCAATTGACATCCCCAATCTTTGTACCCTTTTGATTGATAAGCAGTTCCGGCTGAACAGAAAATCCTGCGGCAGTGCCGGACTGGAATCCGATGCCTGCATGCCAGCCGACATAGTTTCTAACCTCGCCGATAAGAGCCGTAATGTCACTGCTTGCATTCTTGAGGTCAAAGTTTGAGTAGCTCAAACCACCTTTTATTACCACGCCCTGGGCTGCAGCAGAATTGCAGAAACCGGCAGTGAGCGCCAGCGCTGCAAGGAATGCATAAACTTTTTTCATTTGGATGGATTTAAACTAAAACAATTTTTCAAGCTTTGCTACGATATCTTTCTTTGAAACGGCGCCAACACTGCGATCCACAAGCTCTCCACCTTTAAAGAAAAGGAGTGTGGGGATGTTTCTGATACCATATTTCATAGGGGCTTCGCTGCACTCGTCCACATTGCACTTTGCAACCACAACCTTGCTTTCGTACTCGGTTGAAATCTCGTCAACGATAGGGGAAATCATTCTGCAAGGGCCGCACCAAGTGGCCCAAAAATCTACCATTACCGGCTGTTCGCCAGATATAACTTCTTGAAAATTAGCGTCATTAATAACCTGTGCCATAATCTTTGACTTTTAAATTTTAAAAATAAGAAAGACGAAGATACTATTTTTCGATAAAAAAACAATATCTCCGCCTTTTTCATATCCAACTTGTTATACCGTCTGCTCTATATTCCAGACGAATGCACGCACTCCGATTGCCTTGTTTCGGATATCAAGTCTCTTTACTACATCGAGAAGCTCCGCAACGCGGTCATCGTCAACAACCGTTATCACGGCTGAGTTCATCTCCGGCCATGCGTGGGTACCGCGACGAGGCTCGCCGCCGTTGGTTCCGCGCCCCTGAACCTCTTCAAAGAGGGTAAAGCCTGAAATCTTCAATTCGTCGAGCAAAAACTCTACACGCTCGGTATTAGCTTGGTTAAAAACTATGAATACTGCTTTCATTATTTATCCTCCTTTGTTGATAACTGCATAAATATGAACTCCTTACGTGTCTTAGAAATCTTATCTCTCTCACCGCTGCGGCTGAGTGAGGCATAGAGAACAGGAACAATGATAAGGGTAATGAAGGTAGAAATCAGCAAACCACCGATAACCACGATACCCATCGGCTGCCACATCTCACTGCCGTCGCCCTGGCTCACTGCCATAGGCACCATACCGAGGATGGTGGTGAAGGCTGTCATAAGCACCGGACGCAGACGGGATTCACCTGAAAGGGCGATAGCTTCATTGAGTTCGTGACCACGGTCGCGCATCAAGTTGATATAGTCCACCAGCACGATACCGTTCTTGACCACAATACCCACAAGCATCACTATTCCAAGTGCACCAATCATATCGAGGGTAGTGCCGGTAACCCAGAGGGCGAGCACCACGCCGGTGATAGCGAACGGAATTGACATTAGGATAATGGCCGGCTTGGCGAATGATTCAAACTGTGATGCCATCACGATATATACGAGGAGCACGATGAGCGCAAGGAGCAATCCCATATCGGCGAAGGTCTCCTGCTGGTCTTTGTATTGTCCTGCGAGGACGATATTCACACCACTCGGCAGGCTGACATCCGAAACGGCATCCTGAATCTGCACGGCAAGCTCTCCGAGAGACACTTCATAAGGCGTTACGTTAACGCTGACATATCTCTGACGGCTCTTGCGGTCGATTGTCGGAGGAGTAAACAACTCTTCAACCGTACCGATTTCACTGAGCTTAATCTGAGCTCCGGTAGCAGTAGGGATTGTAAGGTCTTGAATATCAGCAATTGAATTTCTGTTATCCTCTTTTAGACGAACCACGATATCAAACTCGTCTCCATCTTCCTTGAGGTATCCGGCAAGCATTCCGTTCACGCGGTTTCTGATATATGTCGATACCACAGAAGAACTTAAACCGTGCATCGCAAGTTTTTCTTTGTCAAGAGTAACCTTCAGCTCGGGACGATCCTTGTCACGGCTCAACTTGATGTCACGGGCACCGGGGACCTTCTCTGCAATGACTCTCTTGATATTGTCGGCAACGATATTCGTCTCATCGAAATCGTATCCATAAACCTCAACGTTCACGGTATTTCCTCCGCCCATTCCCATTCCGCTGCTGGTAGTACACTGATAGGTGATGACTTCGGGATAGTTCTTCAACTCTTTACGGACAACCTCGGCAATTTCGGTGATAGGACGCTCTCTCTTGTACTTCTTGCAGCAGACAAGCGTCATTGAAATCTTGTAGTTGCTCGTTGAGTTCATCATCGCTGAGATACCTGCGTCGTCGTTGCTGCCGGCGGTGGTGGAGATTCGCTCAAGTTCGGGGATGAGGACAAAGAGTCTCTTTTCCAAAGCTCTGGCTGTGACGAGAGTCTGATCTATTCTGGTACCTGCGGCAAGCTCAACCGTTACGCTGAGACGGCCCGTATCGGACTGCTGCATGAAGTCGGTACCAATCAGTCCGAATGCGAACGGAAGGAGTGACGCACCGAATATAAGAATCGCAACGATTATTGTTGCGGCCTTGTGGCGGAGGCAAAATCTCAATGCATTTCCATAGGCTGAGTCAACTTTGTCGAGAAACTTCACAACGGTTTTCTGATACCAGTGGGCTTCTTCGTGATGTTCAACGAGACGACCATTCTCATCAACACTTACCTTCTTGGATTTCAAGAGCTTAGAGCAAAGCATAGGGGTAAGTGAAATAGCCACTGCCGTTGACGTGCAGACAACTATCGTCACAATCCAACCGAGCTCCTTGAACATCACACCGGCCATTCCCTTGAGCATTGTCATCGGGACAAACACGGCAACGATAACCAAGGTTGTGGCAATTACGGAAATCCACACCTCGTTTGTGGCGTAGATGGCCGCCTCTCTCGGATTCGACCCTCTGTCGATATGCTTTGTAATGTTTTCAAGCACCACAATCGCATCGTCCACAACCATACCGATTGCAATGGTGAGTGAACACAATGAGATGATATTCAATGAACTGCCTGAAATGGCGAGATATATGAACGCTACGATGAGGGCAATAGGAATCGTGATACCGATAATGAACGTGGCCCTCCATTTTCCAAGGAAGAACAGCACCACGAGCACCACGAACAAAAGGGCGTAGAGGATAGACTCTTCCAGTGAATTGATTGCGTTCTGGATATCTTCGGAAGTATCGTAAAGAACACTTACGTTGATGTCGGAAGGGAGGGTTTTTGCGATTCTCTCCATCTCCTTGCGGACATCCTGGCAAATCTGGACGGTGTTTCCGCCGGTCTGTTTGGTAATCGTAATGCGGACACCATCCTCGCCATTGATTTTTTCATCGAGTGTGAGGTCTTTGATGGTATCACGCACTGCGGCGATATCACGCACGAAAACTTTTTGGCCGGTGGGGAGAGTTGTTACCACAACATTCTCTATCTCAGAGCTTTCGATATACTGGCTTCTTACCTGGAGCTGATACTCTTCGTGCTCCATCTTCACCCTGCCGGAAGACAGATTGAGGTTGTTTGCACTGATAGCCGATCCAACCGACTCGAGCGGAATCTTGAAGGCATCGAGCTTCTGCTGGTCTATGTCAACATACACATAGCGGTCGGGAGCACCGATGACGGAGATGTTACCGATACCATTCACGCGGTTCAGCTGAGGAACAACATCGTCGTTAAGAATCTTGTCAAGACCTGCATAACTCTCCTTTGCAGTAACGGAGAAGTTTATGATAGGCATTGAACTTGAGCTGAACTTGAATATGTAAGGGTTGCTGCACCCGCTCGGGAGGTTGTCCTTGAGCATATCGATGTAAGAACGGATATCGTTCATAACCTCGTCGAGGTTGGTGCCCCATTCCATCTTGAGGACGACAACAGACATATTGTCTCGTGAAGATGAAGTCATTTCATCGAGACCATCCACGGAGTTCAAGCTGTTTTCAACCAGCTTGGTGACATTCTCTTCGATTTCACTGGCATTTGCACCGGGGTATGTGGTCATGACCGTAACGTACGGCGGCTCAATCTCCGGGAACTGATCGATAGGCAATCTCAGAAACGAGTAGATACCTATCACAATCACGGCAACGAAAACCAATAGTGTCGTTACCGGCTTGTTAATCGCGGTTTTGTAAATACTCATTGATTTTCAGCTGTTTAGTTAAACTTCAACTTTACTCCGTCAACAAGGCGCTCTGCCCCTGTGGTCACGATTTCAACACCTTCGGTGATTTCGTCCGCAATCACTTCGATGCGATCGTCGAAACGCTGTCCGAGCTTTACGAACACGCGCTTTGCCACACCGTTCTCGTTAAGATATACGTAACGCTCGTTGCTGCCGATGAGCTTCTGGACGCTCTGGTAAGGAACAACCATTGCTTCTGCCTTGCCGAGGGCGATTGTGGTGTTTGCATACATACCAGGACGGAGCAATTCATTTCCGTTGGGAATCTTGAGCTTAACCTTGAAAGTGTGGCTTGCAGCATCGATGGTCGGATGAACGATTTCTATTGTTGCGGGGAAAACCTTATCGGGATAGATTGAAGTTGTAATGTCAACGTTCATTCCCTTCTTTACAAGCGGGAAATAGTTTTCGGGAATGTTTACGTAAGCGCGGAGAACATTGATTTGAGTAAGTGTCAAAATGGCCTGTCCGCTGTAAAGCTCACCATCTTCGTAATTCTTGGCAGAGATTACGCCGGGGTAGCGTGCCTTTACGAAAGTATTGGTTTCGAGGAATTTAAGACTTTCACAAGCTTGGTCGTATCCAAGTTTTGTCTGATCCAAAGCCTGCTGTGAAACGGAGCCGCTCTCGCGGAGAGCCTCCATACGGCTGAGCTCAAGCTGAAGGTTGGACACCGACAATTTTGCATTGTTGTACTGCTGCTGGTCCATTCTCACCAGATTCGTACCGGCTGAAACCCTTGCTCCAACCTCAACGTAAATATGCTCGATTCTGCCGGTGAGAGAAGGAGCAATACTCATAGTTTCGTATCCTTCGAGTGTGGTTGAAAGGTCCAGGACACGAGCCACTTCACTCTTTTGCAGTACGGTTGTCTTGACCAGTTCCTCACGAACTTCTTCTTTTTCTACCTCCTTCTTTTTGCACCCGGTGAACAATACGAGGGCGCAAAGTCCAATTGTTGTAATCTTAACTAATTTCATATTTCTGATATTTATTTATTCAAAAGTTTTTCAAGTTCGATTTGGGCATTCACAAACTCCAGGATTGACTGCACGTAACTGCTCTGCGCATTGATGAGGTTTGTGCCCGAGTTTGTAAGCTCCATTGCAGAAGCCACGCCCTGCTCATATTTCTTTGAAATGTTGTTGAACACGCGCTGCATCACGTCTATGTTCTTTTTCTGTGTGTTGTAGCTGTCGAAAGCAGACTGGAGATTGTAGCACAACTGCTTGTGCTGCACGAGCAAAGCCTGCTCTGTGTCTGCGAGGACGTTCTGCTGTTTCTGGTATGCCAGCTTGCTTGCTTTGGCTGTGTGCAACCTGTTGGTGCTCGAGAAGATAGGTACGCTCAATGAAACTCCAACCATATTCGGGGGAGTCATATTCATTGTCTGCTCGTCTGAAAGGTATTTCTTTGCAGAATATTGATGGAATGCACTCAAAGTGGGGCCGTATGCCCATTTTGAGAGGCTCCACTGTTTTTTTGCGAGCTCCGTGTTCTCTTTTACGAGCTGATAGTTGAAATTGTTGTCAAGGAAGAGCTCCTCATCCATCAAAGTCATCATATTATCGACATGGAGCAAATCATTCAACCCTTCGGTGAGGACTATTTCGGTATCAACGCCGGTATTGAGCTGGAGACGGAGGGAATTATACACCATCTCGCGAGAGCGCTGTGTGCTCGAAAGGGCATCGGTTACAGTGGCCATCTGAACGAGAATCTGGTCTGCGGCGGTCTGCTCCGAAACACCGACTTGCACTGAAGTAAGTGTCATATTGTACAGTTTTTCGAGACTGGCTATATTCTCCCTGAGGTTCTTTATGACGTCTTCAGTCACGAGGGCGGAGAAATAGAGTGCCTTGACCTGGCTTTCCAGCTCCTGACGAGTCTGTCTGAGCGAAATGTCACTCATTTTCTTGGCTATATCATTTACCTGGACACCGATAAGCATCTGTGCGCTGAATGCTATGGATGTGGTGATTCCGAGATTAAGTGAGGGGGGCATCGCGATTTCACGCCCCATCAACTCCATTTTGTAACCGCAGTTTGTGGAGAAATCACCTTTTGCCGACACCTGTGGCAGCATCGATGCGATGGAAGCCCATTTCTTCGCCTCCGCTGCCTGCACGTCCAATGATGCGTTCTGAAGCGAGCGATTTCTCTCTATTGCCATCTCCTGAGCTTCTTTTAAGGACAAACTGACCAAATTTTGGGCAAATCCACCCTCCAACGACCAACTTAACACCAAAGCGGCCACAAATACATTTCTAAACAATACTTTAAGCATATAAAATCATTTTCAAATATTAGACAAGCGTATTAAACTCTCAAAAATTGTTCCATTTTTGACTAAAAGGGCCGCAAAGATATTGTTTTCAAATTTTATTCGCAAATTATCATTTAAATTAAAATTTGAATTATTAAAAACAGCTTCTTAACTTTGTTAGATGATTTCAAAAAAAATATAACGCCATGTATAATAATTTTCAAAAGTATCTCCAGGACGAGCTCCAATCGATAAAGGATGCCGGCCTGTATAAAAATGAAAGAGTCATCACCTCTCCGCAACAGGCCCAGATAAAAGTGGGAGATGGCGATGACGTGCTCAACTTCTGCGCAAACAACTATCTCGGCCTTGCAAACAACCCCGAGCTGATAGCAGCCGCAAAGGAAGCACTTGACACTCACGGATATGGAATGTCTTCTGTCCGCTTCATCTGCGGCACCGGAGACCTCCACAAAAAATTGGAAGAGTCTATCGCAAATTTCTTCGGCACAGAAGACACTATACTCTACGCATCTTGCTTCGATGCAAACGGAGGCGTTTTCGAGCCGCTGCTCGATGAAAACGACGCCATCATTTCCGATGCTCTCAACCACGCTTCAATCATCGACGGTGTGCGTCTGTGCAAGGCTGTCCGCTATCGTTACGCAAATGCTAATATGGAAGAGCTTGAAGAGTGCCTCAAGAAGGCTCAGTCACAGAGACACAGACTTATCGTTACCGACGGCGTGTTCTCAATGGACGGAAACGTGGCTCCGCTCGACAAGATTCACGCTCTTGCAGAGAAATACGATGCAATGGTGATGGTGGATGAAAGCCACTCCGCCGGTGTCGTAGGCCACACAGGTCGCGGAACCACAGAGCTTTACAACCTCCGCGGCGAGATAGAGATTCTCACCGGCACCCTTGGAAAGTCATTCGGAGGCGCAGTGGGCGGCTTTACTACCGGCAAGAAAGAGATTATTGCAATGCTTCGCCAGCGCTCCCGTCCATATCTCTTCTCAAATTCTATCCCTCCTATGATTGCCGCAGCCGGCATCAAGATGTTTGAGATGATGTCTGCCACCAACAAGCTTCAAGACAAGCTTCACGCAAACACGGACTATTTCGTGGCAGCCATGAAGGGGGCAGGATTTGATATAAAGCCCACTCAGTCAGCAATTTGCGCAGTAATGCTCTATGATGCTCCGCTGTCGCAGAAATTTGCTGCCCGCCTTCAGGAAGAGGGAATTTATGTAACGGGATTCTACTATCCGGTAGTGCCTAAGGGACAGGCGCGCATCCGAGTACAAGTGAGCGCAGGACACGAAAAAGAGCATCTCGACAAATGCGTTGCTGCATTTACCAAGATTGGGAAAGAGCTCGGTGTCCTGAAATAGTTACAGGCGGAAGGCGGTGTAAGTTATCGGCTTCCCCTCCTTTAGAAACATACTTTCGTAGAAAGTCTTGACAGAGAGAATGTCGCCATCGGTAACACGGCCACTGCCGTAGATGTCGGCATTCTTTTCTATTATCTCCAGCCCAAGCGACTCTGCCGTTTCGATTGTAAACTCGTGCAGCAACTGGCTGTCTGTCTTCAAGTTGACGATACCGCCTTTTTTCAAAAAACCGCGATAGCGGTCGAGAAACATAGGATGCGTGAGCCGCTTGCGAGGCTTTTTGGGCTGAGGGTCGGCGAAGGTTATCCATATCTCGCTTATCTCGTCAGGGCCAAAAATAGAACCTATGAAATCGATGCGGGTGCGCAGGAACGCCACATTCCCCATATTGTTCTCGGTAGCGAACTTAGCCCCCTTCCACAGGCGCGCACCCTTGATGTCAACACCGATATAGTTGATGTTTGGATTGCGCTGCGCAAGGGCAATCGTATATTCCCCCTTGCCGCATCCGAGCTCCACCACTATGGGGTTGCTGTTGCCGAATATCTGTTCGTTCCAGTGCCCTTTCAAAGGATGGTCTCCACGGAGCATCTCGTCCATAGGGGGCTGTATCAGGCACTTGAACGATTCATTTTCACGAAATTTCCTTATCTTATCTTTTCCGCTCATCTTTTGATATTGTTTTAAACCCTACACCATAAACGGCATCGGATCCATTCTTGTCCATTATCTTGAAACATATTTTCCACTCCCCGGGAAATTCACCGGCCTCTACATTGAATCTGTATGGCCATTCGATGTCATACACCTGCCAGGTGCGCTTTATGGAGATTGCCTCGTGAGGAATCTCCTTTTCATTTGTAACTATCGGAAAGACAACATCTTCCGAAAACGAATCGCCTGACGGGGAGATTGCTGTCACCAGCACTTTCATCACCTTTGAATCTATTTTAGACGGATTCAGCCTGCAGGAGAAGTAGGTATCATAACGACACAGGCTGTCCATTGGAAAAGAGAAAATGAACAATCCGTCGTTGTCTCCGGGAATCACGGAGATATACTCGTAATTGTCGGGCTGCCGGCCTGAGCACGATACGAGGAGAAAAAGGAGACAGAGCCTAACTATTTGTCTCCCTGTGCTTTTCATGTTTGTTCTTTGAGTGTTTCTTGTGGTGGTGCTTGCTTTTTCGAACCTCATCGAAACGGTTGATATTATCTTCACCGACTGCACTTACAAACTCCGGCTCCGAAGACTCCTGCTCCCTCCCTTGCAAAGAGTCGGGCTTGATTCCCTTGCGGTTTTTCTTGATTATGTCATAAACCTCCTCAGCATTAAGAGGGTACATATTGGACATATTGTTCTTTTCGTAAGAAAACCACATTACGCCCTTAAGCACGTCTGTCTTGACAAGATATGCAAAACCGTCCTTGAACTCGAGTGGCTCCCTGACATCGGGAAGATGCTTTTGGGCATCGATATATGCGGATGCCTCATAGTTGATGCAACATTTGAGCTTGCTGCACTGCCCGGCAAGTTTCTGAGGATTGAGCGACAAATCCTGGCAACGGGCCGCCTGAGTTGTAATCGACTGAAAATCCGCCATATAACGCGAACAACACAATGGTCTGCCGCATACGCCGAGCCCTCCGATGAGACCGGCCTCCTGACGGGCGCCAATCTGCTTCATCTCTATCCTGATACGAAACTCCTCCGCAAAATCCTTGATAAGCTGTCTAAAGTCAACTCTCTCATCTGCAATATAATAGAAGATTGCCTTAGTGCCATCTCCCTGAAACTCCACATCCCCAATCTTCATATTCAAGCCCAACCCCGCGGCAATCTGACGGGAACGAATCATCGTGTTGTGCTCACGGGCAATGGCCTCCTGCCAACGCTCCACGTCAAGAATCTTGGCCCTGCGATAAATCTTGCGAAACTCGGCGGTCTTGATATCCACCTTGTGACGAAGCAACTGGCGCGCCACCATCGCCCCCTCGAGGGTAATAATCCCCACATCGTGACCGTTTGCAGCCTCAACCACAACCACGTCGCCAATTTTGAGCAACTGCCCGGATGTGTTCCGATATATGTCCTTTCGGGTATTCTTGAATCGCACTTCGTACAAATCCTTGCAACTATCCGTCTGGATTCCGTCCATCCAGCTGAACACGGCCAGTTTGCAGCACCCTTTGTTGTAGTCGATGTTTAAGGCCTTCTGAGGGGTGCGCTCCACGATGCAGCCGCGTGAACAATCGTATTTTATTTCTCTTCTGATATCGTCCATTGTACAAATCTCTATATGTAAATCAGCAATCTGTTACATAAGTCGCTGAAAATCAATTTGGAATTAACATTGCTCTCCACCGCCCTCAAAGCCCCTTCAAAGGCATTGAATCCTTTTTCATAGAAATCATCCTTGACACTTTTTGCCAAAGAGGCAAAATGTTCGTGTTCGCTTTGAGTTGTATATGAGATACTTGACACTCCGCGTGCAAACATAGCGATTTTTCTTATATAATTCTCTCCGGTGAGGCAAAATTCTTTCTGTTTTTCCTTGCCAAGCTCCGCGGTCGACTCCGCAAGTGGAATCATATCGGGGAGCGATTTTCTGATTGCAGCATCGAAAATCTTGTCGAGCAGGGATGCAAATTCGTTCTCGTCTTCGTGCTCTGCGGCAATCTTGAGCGCCTTTCCGTAACTTCCGGCCGCGATATTCGCTATCATCTTTGCGTCCTCTCCTTGCGAAACTCCGTTATCTTCGAGCAAGCCGGCAATGAGGTTTGAATCAATCGGAGACAAACGTATTATCTGGCAGCGGGACAATATTGTAGGGAGCAGTTTCCCCGGCTCTTTTGACACCAGCAGGAAGATTGTCCCGGTCGGCGGTTCTTCAATCAGTTTGAGCAGACGGTTGGCAGCCTCCTCGTTCATCTTTTCGGGGAGGTAGATAATCATTGTCTTGTAATCTGCCTCGTATGGCTTCAAAGAGAGTTTCTCGATGATTGCCTTACCTTCATTGACACTGATTATTCCGGCCTTGTTATCGATTCCAATGGCCGCATATAACTCTTGTTCAATGAAATAAGGATTTTGAAGAAAGAGGGCTCGCCATTGTTTAAGATACATATCCGACACAGGACGCTTCTTTTCCTGTTCAGTCAACGAACTTGAAGAATTGACAGGAAATGCAAAATGCATATCGGGATGTATCAGTTTCTGGTGCTTTTTGCAACTGGGACACTCCCCGCACGAATCGCTGTCGTCGGCTAATGCGGTGGGTTCAAAACCAAAAAGGCCTCCCCCCGCACCATCTCCGTGGGTGCAGTTGATATATTGAGACAACGCCACGGCAAAGGCGAGTGCCCCTGTCCCCTCATTTTCACAAAAGAGGAGCGCGTGGCCCAACTTGTTGTTTTTGACCATATTGACAAGCTTTTCCTTGAGCTCGTCGTTGCCGTAAATCTCTTTGAATTGCATACTACAAAGTTACAACCATTTCACAATTTCTGCAATCGAATTTCAAGGTGAGGCGGCGGCCGTTGTTGAGCAGCGCCCATGGCTCGTTGATCTTCTTCCCACAGAGCCCGAGCTCTTTGCGTATGCAGTATCTCGTGCGCATCAACTCCATTCCGCCCCCTTGTTCAATCTCATAGGCAGGCCTGAGATTGGTGACTCCCAGCTCTTTGTAAAAGTTTTCTGACAATGAGTTGGAGCAGTTGAGCAGCCGAGTGTCGTCCGGCTGTGTCCAATCACAGACACTCTTAATTCCTTTTACAGCTTCTCGCAATCTCCTTTGGTACGGGATGGCTGAGAGCATCTCCGCAAGTTCCCTGCGAAATCCGTTGAGCACAGAAGCGGGATAGAATCTTACATCCTCTTCATCTATGCTTTCAACTCGAAAATTGTAGCAAAGGGCACTTTTCCCAATGCTTTTCATTATCCCCACGATGGCAGCACCACTCTTTTCGGCCTTTGGAAACTCTTGTTTTATAGGAAGATAAGCCTCTTTGCCCAAATCGTCACAAATTGCCTTTATCCCTTTGGATGAAAATTGTACCCTGACATCCACAAGGCGGCGAGGAACATTGTTCTCCAACTCTTTCTCAAAGGCCGAGTTGAAGTTGCGATACACTGCAGTCCCCGGTTTCAAGGCTGAATTATCTTTTATTGTAATGATGTCGCCGTTGCAGACATCCGCCCTCATCCCGATGACTTCCTTATTTATGACAAAGGCGAGCCCGTCTCCGTTTGCAACCTGTGCTCCCCCACTGATTCTTATCCTATTTGCGCCGATGCACTCTTTCACGGTTGCAATCTTCTCCCCGAGATATGCCGATGCCGCGCCGGAGTTCCATTTATCTTTTCTGCCTGATATATAGAGAGTTGTATATCCCCTATTGAATGTAATGTCAGGATTCGGGGAGAATCCGCCGTGCAAGGTTCCCGCAGAGGCCTTGCAATATTTGCCATCTGAAGCGGCAATCACACCATCCATCACGTTTCTGTAATGACGCACAATATTTTGGACGTATGTCTTGTTTTTCAGCCGCCCTTCTATCTTGAATGATACTATCCCTTCATCGGCCAGATTTCCGAGATGCGAATCAAGGCGGAGATCCTTTACGGACAGGAGCGCCTCATTGCGGGCAATAATCTTTCCGGAACTATCCACAAGGTCGTATTTGGATCTGCAGGCCTGAATACACGCCCCTCGGTTTGCACTTCTGCCGGCAAGATAACTACTCAGATAGCATCTTCCACTGTAACAGACACATACAGCCCCGTGAACAAAAAACTCGAGTTCACAGTTTGTGGCTTCCCGTATCTTTTTTATCTCGTCAAGGGAGAGATGCCGTTCAAGTACAAGCCTTTTGAATCCGGCCTGCTCCAGCATCTTCGCCTGTTCCGGTGTCCTGATAGCACATTGAGTGGAGGCATGAAGCTCTATCGGAGGAAGATTCATCTCCAAAAGTGACAAATCTTGCACAATCAAGGCATCCACCTCTGCGTCAAACAACTCATTTACAAGATTCTGCGCCTGTGCAAGCTCAGTTTCAAAGAGGATTGTGTTAAGAGTGACATATACCTTTGCCCCAAAGAGGTGGGCATACGAAACGAGTTCCCGTATGTCGGACACGGGATTGCCGGCAGCCTCTCTGGCTCCGAATGCCGGCCCGGCTATATAAACGGCATCGGCACCACAGTCTATGGCCGCGATGCCGATGTCTTTATTTTTTGCCGGAGCAAGAAGCTCTAATGCTACTGGCATTTAAGGGTTGTCATCTGATATCTTGCAGCTTCACCGAGCTTCGGATCCTGTGCAATCTCCTTGTAGTATCCGCAAGCCTTTGCATTGTCACCTGCTGCCTGGAGGGCGGTTGCAAGACGATAAATCATCTCGTTCTTGTCTTTTGCATTGGGAGACATTGCGAGATATGATTCGAATGCTTCTGCAGCAATCTTGTTCTGTTTGAGGTTCAATGCGTTGAGACCAATGAGCTTCTGTGCGTTAGCGCTGTTTGCGTTCTCAGCGGAGAGCTGTGCAGCCTCGAGAGCGCCCTTGAAGTCTTTCTCTTTCTGGCAAGCCTGTGATTTCTTGAGGTAGATGTTTGCAAGCTGCTTCTTGGCATTTGCCTCCTGGCCAAATTCAACTGCCTTTCCGAGAGCCGCGATAGCCTCGTCAACGTTGCCGGCTGCATTGTAAGCCATACCGAGACGGAGGTATGCCACACCATTTTCGGGATCAGCTTCAACCACGCCCTTGTATGCGGCAGCGGCCTCTGCGTATTTCTTATCGTTCAAAAGAGTACCAGCATTTGCCATAAGCATCTGAGGAACAAGCTTTTTAACTTCATCAATCACATCGGCGTTGTTGCCATATTCGGTAGCAAGGTCTGATGCCTTCTTGAAAGCGGCGATAGCATCATCGATTGCACCTGCGTTTGCAAATCCTTTTCCCTGAGACAGACATACTTTCGGAAGAATATCCTTGCATTTTCCTGCCAATTCCATCCCCTCTTCACCAAGAACGGCAGCCCCTTCGAGTGCTTTTGTAAAATTCTCAATAGCCTTTGCATCATCATTGGCATTAAGAGCCTCTGCACCTGCATTATAAAGGTTTGTTACAGACTCAAGATCCTGGGCAGAAACGAAACCTGCCGACAAAAGTGCAACGAACATTGCAAAAAATACTTTCTTCATCTTCTTATATGTTTTAAATTAATTTTCAATCCGTGGCCTTACAAACATAAAACGAGCCAAAACCTTGCAAAGGTACAAAAAAAATATAAGATTATGCATTATACTCATTTTGTCTAACAAATTATTGCATAGTGGGCGAAGAATCGTGCTGTACGTTAATGCATAACTTTGATATATAAAATTTATTTTGTACTTTCGTGCAATTATTCAAACTGTGAAACAACTTAAAACTATCAACCAAATATTAACCTAAAATCACATCTATGTTCATTTCTAAAAGGATGAGCCGCGTTATAGCGGTTATGTGCGCATTGGTCCTCTCCATGGGGGCAATGTGGGCTCAGAATCTGACAGTTACCGGTAAGGTAATTGATCAGAGAGGCGAGCCGGTCGTTGGGGCATACGTTGTAGTCAAAGGGACTTCAAACGGAGCTTCCACCGATATTGATGGTGTTTACAAGATTTCGGCACCGTCAAAAGCTATTTTGGAATTTTCATCTATGGGTTACAAATCATTGGAGGCTGCCGTAAATGGCCGCGCCAAGATTGACGTGATTCTCGAAGATGATGCCCTTCTTCTCGAAAACGCCGTAGTGGTCGGTTTCGGTGTTCAGAAAAAGGAAAACCTCACCGGTGCAGTTGCAGCAATTGATGCCGAGAAAGTTCTGGACAGCCGTCCTATCGCCGATATCGGACGTGGTCTTCAGGGTACAGCTCCTGGTCTCAACATCCGAATTGGTTCTGCAGAAGTTGGTTCAGACCCTATCTTCAGAATCCGTGGCCAGGTAGGTTCTGCAAATGGTTCCGCATCTCCGCTTATCTTGTTGGATAACGTTGAGATTCCTTCCATCAACGTCATCAACCCGGACGATATTGAGAGCGTATCCGTATTGAAAGATGCGGCTTCCGCTTCAATCTATGGTGCAAAGGCTGCGTTTGGTGTTATCCTCATTCAATCCAAGAAAGGCTCAAAGCAGAAAAACAACGTAAAGGTGACCTATTCCGGAAACGTCTCTTTCCAGAATGTCGTTACGACAAAAGGTATCGCAGGTGTTGACGCTCTCCACTATACTGTTGAAGCAGCTGAACGTGGCGGCACATACACTCCGGTTGGAGCTTTCTGGCTCATAGACCGCGCAGGTTGGGAAGCAGCAGTCGCCTGGGACAAGAAATACGGAAAGAATGGTACCAATCCCCTCTCACCTGATGCACCGATGGTTTATGGTCGTGACTGGTACGTTGACGGTTCAAACCGTAAGATTGGTGTCCGCACATACGACCCGTTCGATTATCTCGTGCGCAGGAACGCTCCTACACATTCACACAATATCTCAATCGCCGGCAACAAAGACAACACGAACTTCAACATCAGCCTCGGTTACCTCGACCAGTCAGGTATGATGAAGGCTACGAAGTATGACGGATATACCCGTTACAATGCAAATGCCCGCATAAACACAAAAATTAACGACTGGGTAAGCGTTCACGCCGGTTTGATGTACACAAACTCAGAGAAAAGATGGGCATTCGCAACCAACTCCACCACAGCAGACGTTTGGTACTATGTATATCGCTGGGGACCTACATATCCGTTGGTTACTAAGGATGAATACGGAAACAATGTCCGCACAGCTGCCTACGAGCTTTCAACAGCCAACAAGGCTACACTCAGGACTTCGTACGTAAGTGTAAATACCGGTATCACCGTAACTCCTCTCGAGCATTGGAACATCAATGTGGATTACACTTATTCAAACAACAATACTCAGGAAGTCAACCCTGGTATAACTTACTGGGCAGGCAATACCTGGTCTGCAGCCGTACCTTATACTGACGCTTCAGGCAACGTTCCTCAGGTTGAAAACGAATGGGCTAAAATCAACGGACTCGGAGGCACACTCCCCGCAAGGGTTCTTCCTGTTGAAAGCTACACTTCAACATACGATTCATACTATCAGGATTCTTACACTTCTCAACGCCAGACTTGGAATGTCACAACAACATACGACCTTAATATAAAGGATGAGCACATGCTCAACTTCATGCTCGGTCTCAATGCCGTTGATTACAGATATACAGGCGTTTGGGCAAAGAAGATGACTCTTCTCGACATCAAGAACCCTCAGTTTGACCTCGCAACCGGCACTCAGACCAACGGCGGTTCAAACAGCTGGAACTCTACAGTCGGATTCTTCGGCCGTGTCAACTACAACTACAAGGAGAGATATCTCATTGAAGGTAACCTCCGTTACGATGGTTCATCAAAGTTCCCCACAAAATTGAAATGGCGCTGGTTCCCTTCAGTATCTGCAGGTTGGCGTCTGTCAGAAGAGCCTTGGATGGAAGGTGCAAAAGACGTCCTTTCAAACATGAAGATTCGTGCATCTTGGGGTTCTATCGGTGACCAGAGCGTACCGAGTTCACTCTACATCCCTACAATGGGAAGCACCACCACATATTGGCAACACAATGGTATCAAGGATATGGCTTACGCCACTCCGGGCATCGTTGCGACCGATATTACATGGCAGGATATCAATACTTTGGACTTCGGTGTTGACTTCTCACTCTTCAATCAATTCAATGTAACTTTCGACTGGTTCAAGCGTGATACAAGAAATATGATTATGGGAATGGAAGGTGTAAGCTACAATATCGGTTCTACAGCACCCCTCGGCAACTACGGAAGTTTGAGCACAAGAGGTTGGGAACTCGAATTGAATTGGGGCAAGATCTTCAATAACGGATTCAGCATTAACATCACCGGTACCATCGCAGATGCAAGGTCAATCGTCACCGAATATGGTACAAACCTCAAGATTGACAACTGGTACAAGGGCAAGGTTTACGGTGAAATCTGGGGATACCAGGTTGATAGACTCTATCAGTATGATGACTTCCAGCACGATGCAAACGGAAATCTTGTTCCGGGCAAAGATAAGAATGGAAATTATTCAATCAACCTCCTTTCAGATCCCAACGCTCCAACACAAGGTTACATTTCAGCTGGAACACTCGGTTCGGGATTCGGCCCCGGTGACGTCAAGTACAAAGACCTCAATGGCGACGGTGTAATCGATGCAGGAAACCGCATTCTTTACAAAGTTGACGCAAATGGTAATCCTATTCTTGATGAGAAAGGCAACAAGATTGCAGACTATGGCGACCTTTGCGTAATAGGTAACACAACTCCTCGTTATGAATACTCTGCAAGAGTTGACCTCGGTTTCAAGAACTTCGACCTTTCAATCTTCTTCCAGGGTATCGGAAAGCGTGACATGTGGGGATCTTCTTCTCTTACACTCGCTGGCTTCAACACATCAGATGGTTCTATGGCTCAGACATTTGCCGGTGACTTCTGGTATGAAACCAAAGATGCAACAGGAAAGGTCATCGATTCAAACTACGGTGCTTTCTATCCTCGCGCCGCAAATGGTTCAAACGGCAACTCGCTCAATATGCAGCCAAGTGACAGATATCTTATCAATATGGCTTACCTCAGACTCAAGAACGTAACTCTCGGTTACACTATTCCTGAGAAACTCACCCGTAAGATTATGATTGACAAGTTCCGCGTTTACGTGTCACTCGAGAACTACCTCACTTTCGATCACCTCAAAGGTCTTCCTATCGACGTTGAGGAAATCGCCGGTTATTCAAGCTTCAACACAGACAACTACAACTCAAGCCGTGCCGGTCTCGGTACCCCCGCTTTCAAGAGTGCTTCAGTTGGTCTTCAGTTAACATTCTAAACAAGAGCATATTATGAAAAAATATCTATACATTTTATCAGCCCTTGCCCTCATTACACTTTCAGGATGTAATCCCAATGAATTTCTTGACAGAAACTCGTTGACTGTAATGGACGACAGCAACTATTGGACATCAGAGGGAAATGTCCGTCTCTTCGTAAATGGTGCATACGGTTCATACCTCACAGGCTATTCAGACAACTGGGGGCAGGTATATGCTCCGGGAGTATATTCTTCAGGTGAATACAGTGATGACCACACTTCATCAGGCCAACAGAGAAGCATTCTGGTATCACGTCCGGCAGACAACTGGTATCGTGGTGAACTCGGATATCGCGGATATTGGCTCGCCCGCCGCGGTTCAGGGCCCTGGAACTTTGCATATATCCGCAAATGGAACCTCCTTCTCGACAGGCTCAACACTATGAAAGAGAATAAAGTCCTTAACGATGAGCAGTACAAACATTGGTCAGGTGTTGCACGCTTCCTCCGTGGCTGGGAATATTCTCGTTTTGTAGAATCTTTCGGAGACGTTCCTTATTATGGTCATGTGGTTGCCACCAACAATATGGACGATATGTACAGGGGCCGCGATCCTCGCACCGCTGTTATGGACTCTGTAAAGGCAGACTTTGACTATGCAATTGCAAACGTTCGCGTTGATGATGGTAAAGACTATATCAACCAGGACGTTGTGGGAACAATCGCTTCTCGTCTTATGCTTTTCGAAGGCACTTGGTATATCTACCACGAGTCTGACGAAGCCATGAAGACCTGCACAGATGTGAAAGGACACGCCAAGACTTATCTCGAGGCCGCAGTCAAATATGCAGAAGTTGTCATCAACAAGGGTAAATATAAATTTGATACCGACTTCCGCACACTCTTCGGCAACCTGAGCGCAAGCAAAGGTGGAAAGACCACTCTTACAGGTGTTGCAGGTGAAGTGATTAACTATCGTGCATACGACAAAGACCTCAACAGCAGCGCTCAACACTGCATCGCTTCATACGCCGGTGGAAACAATGCCCGTGAAGGCCAGACCTCAACAGGTAACCTTTCAACTCTCAAAGCTTGGATTTGCGTTGACGGAAAGCCATATTCAAGCACAACCGTAGAAGGTGCAGACAGTTGGAGACTCCAGGATATGGTAAAAACCCGTGACCCTCGCTTCGAGGCATCTTTCCTCGATGAACCACACAATAGCCAAACAGGCCTTTATTGCCAGAAATTCATTGACCGTCAGGGTGTTAAATATTACTACGAAGGAGGCACTTCTCCCGCATACTACAACTCTTGCACAAATGAAAACGGATTCCCTTGCGTACGTTATTCCGAGACTGTTCTCAATTGGCTTGAGGCAAAGGCAGAACTTGCAGACAAATTTGGTGGAGCCGCTGTCACTCAATCAGATGTAGACAAGTCTATCAATGCCATCCGCAACAGGCCACTCGACAATGAGGCTATTGCAAAGGGCGTTCAGAAGACTGCGCCTCTCTATATTGCAAATATTCCCAATGATCCCGAGCGTAATTCAAGTGTCATAAAGGGCACTCACGGTTACGCCGTTGCCGGGGAAATTTCTCCTCTAATCTGGGAAATCCGCCGCGAACGCCGTATGGAATTCTTTATGGAACAGTACAGAGTCCTTGATATCCGCCGCTGGGGACAGCTCGAACTTATGAACGGTGCAACTAACCCTGACATCCTCGCAGGAGCTTGGGTTGAGTTGGATTGCTCAGGAACAATCAACGACAAAGACGACTATCGTTACGGTCAGGTTACCAACCTCAAGAAATGCAAGACCGGAGGTTACAACATACTTACAAAGGCTAATGCCGGTACAGTTGCCGTTTATTATCCTGAATACAAAGCAGATGGCACATTCAATCTCAGTGATCCCGTCTTCTTTGAAGGAGTATTTACCGAATCTGGTTCAGCGATATCTTCAAATGCCGAGAAGATGAGAGGTTTCCTCCGTCCTGTAAACATTCGTCCTGCACAGGTTGAGAACTACGATGTAAGGAATTACCTCGAACCCATTTGCGGTGACGTTCTCACCCAGTACCGACAAAAAGGATACGAACTTGCTCAGAATCCGGGTTGGCCGGCTGAATAATACATCATCTCAATTTATTAAACGGGCAGTCTTCACGGCTGCCTTTTTTTGTTATTACGGATAGTAGTGGTATCTTTGTAGAAATATGGATATTGCTGTAGTACTTCTAAACTGGAACGGAAAGGGGATGCTGGAAAGGTATCTCCCGTCTGTTGTGACGCATACCCCTGCCGAAAAGGCGTTCATTGTGATTGCAGACAACGGCTCGACGGATGGCTCAGTGCAGTGGATAGAGCAGCATTACCCTGATATTCAAGTAATTGAACTTGATAAGAATTACGGATTTACCGGTGGCTACAATCGTGCGCTTAAAGAGGTCGAGGCAGATTATTATATCCTCCTCAATACCGATGTGGAAGTGACCGAAGGATGGATAGACACCCTTGCGTCATTTATGGAGGAGCATCCAGAGGTGGGAATCTGCCAGCCGAAACTCCTCTCCGATGCCGACCGCACTTCGTTTGAATATGCCGGTGCCGCAGGAGGGTTCATCGACCATTACGGATACCCTTTCTGCCGCGGGCGGATCCTTGGAAACATCGAGAAGGATCTGGGGCAATACGATGAGCCTGAAGAGCTTTTCTGGGCATCCGGCGCAGCACTAATGATTCGCAGCTCGCTGTTCCACCATCTTGGTGGATTTGACGACCATTTCTTCGCCCATATGGAGGAGATTGACCTCTGCTGGAGGGCGAAACTGCTTGGATATCAGGTATGGGCGATTCCCTCTGCCGTGGTTTACCACCTTGGAGGGGGAACACTGCCAAACAACTCACCCCGCAAACTCTACCTCAACTTCCGCAACAACCTGCTGATGCTTTACAAGAACCTCCCATCCAATCTCCGTTGGAAAATCATCACTTACAGACAGATACTCGATGGTTTATCTGCCCTGGTATATCTTCTCACCGGCAAATGGAACTATTTCAAGGCTGTCTGGAGCGCCCACAAAGACTACCGCAAGATTAAAAAAGAGATTGAGCCGTCTCCATTCAGCGAAGAGTGCAACGACATCGGCCATTATGAGGGAAGCATCCTTCTAAAGTACTATCTCTCCGGAGGAAAAACCACTTTTGACCAAATAAGATTCTAAACCTTTTTTGGCAAGATATTTGATTTCTTCTTTTCAAGAAGTGATTTTTAAACAAAAAAGGAGAAAAAAAGATGAAGAACGTTTCAAGATTGGCACTTGTCCTCAGCATCATCTTTATGATGTGTGTCAGCCAAGATCAGGTTTGGGGCCAGAACAGAGCTTCCAGCTCTCAGTCAACAAGATCAACCGGCAGCACTTCGCGTGCAAGCCGAAGCACTTCTTCATCTGACAAAAGCAGCGGAACAATTTCCCGCAGTGCAAACAGCTCCTCTTCTGTATCACGCAGTTCAAGCACTTCAAGCACCTCAAGAAGCAACTCTGTTTCACGCAGCAGCTCAAGCAGAAGCAGTTCTGTTTCCGGCAGCAGTTCTGTTTCTCGCAGCAGCTCTGTTTCTCGCAGCAGCTCAAATAGCAGTGCAAGAACCAACAGTTCAAATGTTCAGGACAGAAGGTCGATAAATACCACCACCGGGACCGGTAGCTCTTCTGTCAACAGGATGAATGGCGACAAGGATGTGGTTGCAAGACCTTCCAACAAGAGCTCAAGTACAAGTTCAAGCGCAAGCAGAAGTTCGTCTTCTTCAAGCCGTAGCCAGGATGCATCAAGAAGCACCTCGTCAAGCCGCAGCCAAAGCGTTTCAAGGAGCACATCTTCCGAGAAGAGCACAACAGCCTCAAGCGGCAGAAGTTCAAGCTCAAACACCTCGCGCCGCGCTTCGGACATCTCACGCAGCAATAGCAGCTCAACAACAGGCAGCGTGACAAGCAGCACATCTGCCGGCAGAAGCAACAACAGGGTTTCATCAAGCTTGACAAACAGCTCCGACAGAAAGCCTGCAGCAGTGCAGTATCACAACAGCAGACCTGAGTCACGCACAAGTTGGGAGCGCCCTTATGTGGAAGCAAACAGCAGAATATCACCGGCTTATAGTTATGGAGGTCACAGCTATGGATACAGAAGCCACGTGCTTCCTTCACATACCACCGTGGTAAACGTTTATAACAACGTGAATTACTACTGCAATGACGGAATCTATTACAGGCCTTACTATGGCGGCGGATATGTAGTCTGCAGACCTCCTTGCGGCACAAGATTCATCTCCACGCTGTTCAACACAGCCCTCACGGTAGCCTTGATCAGTGAGTTGCACGATGCTGTAAGACGTTGCGAAAACGCAGCCCGCATATCAGCACAGTATGCATATATCAACTCATCATACGTGCCGAGGACTTACCAGGAGATTTCGATTCACATGCCGAAGAAGAATACCTCTTATTACTACCAGGACGGCGTATTCTATGTACTTGAGAACAACCACTATGTAGTGATTGAGCCCCCTATCGGAGCCCTTATCACCGAGCTCCCCGAAGATTACGAAGAGTTGATAATTGACGGAACCACCTACTACAGGGTTGAAGACACTCTTTACAAGGTGACTGTGATAGACGGAGCTCTCTACTTCGAAGTGATGTGCAATCTCTAAAATGAACCAATATCAAAAAAGGGGCAGCCAAGCCCCTTTTTTTAGTTTATATATCTGAATATCACTATTTTTCACTCTGAGGAATATCAATAGTCTGGTAGCGTTTCTGACGACGGAGCCAGCGGTCACGGGCATATTGCTGCATATCGGTGTATTCATCCAGCTCGTCAATAATCTCAAGGCCGAAAATTGTTTCGATAATATCCTCAAGGGTAAGGATTCCCTGGAAACACCCGTATTCATCTATTATCAAACCTATCTGCTCCTTACGCTCAAGCAGTTGCTCCCAGATATCGCCGATAGACATCTCCTCGTTGAAGAAGTCAATCTTTCGCTTTATCTCCCCGAGCTTCACGTCAAACTTGTCGTCTGCCAGATATTCAAGCACGGTGCTTCTGAGAACATATCCGGTGATGTATTCGGGAGTGTCGGCATAGACGGGGATGCGACTGTGGTGCATAAAGGTGTTGTCTGTGTAGAACTGCTTGAGAGTCATACTCTCGGGGGCAATTTTGGCAACTACACGAGGCGTCATCACGTCAAATGCCTTCACGGTATCCAACTTGATGATATTCTGGATAATCTTGTTTTCACCTTTGTCGATTTCTCCCTCCTCTTCGGCTGCATTTGCCATTGCAGAAACCTCTTCTCGGCTTACAATAACGTCGGGCTCATCCTTTTGGAATATGCTTGCAATCCAACCGGCTATGGTGACGAAAGGATAAAGGATGATTGTGAGAGATTGTATGGCGCCTCCGGCAAAACCGATCAACGACTTCCAGTAAGAGGCTCCTATTGTCTTTGGGATAATCTCCGAAAAGATGAGAATCGTGAGCGTCATCACTGCCGAAACTATTCCCACAGCGGCTGAATCCCACACTTTAGAGGCCTGCGCTCCAACCAGAACGGCGCCTACAGTATTCGCTATTGTATTGAGTATCAGTATAGCAGATAACGGGCGGTCTATTTCAGTCTTCAGCTTTTTCAAACGGATTGCCCCCTTGTCACCCTCATCCTCCTTCATAGCAAGATACGTGAGGGGTGTAGTCATAAGGGTTGCCTCCAGCATTGAGCAGAGAAACGAAACCGCTACGGTTACAGCTGCATAAATTATCAAAAGTGCCATATCGGCGCAAATTTACCGCAAAAAAGAGAATCTGCAAAAAATGAATTTGTTACATCTGCTGGTAATCTTTTGCAAGGCCTCCCTGGGCGGTTTCGCGGTAGAGGGACGGGATATCTTTTCCGGTCTGAATCATCACCTCGAGCACGTGGTCGTATGAAACGCGGTGTCGTCCGTCTGAAAACGTCGAGAAGATATTGCAATCCATTGCGCGGGCTGCAGCTATGGCGTTCCTCTCGATGCACGGAATCTGTACCAATCCACAGACAGGATCGCAAGTCATACCCAAATGGTGCTCGAGGCCCATCTCGGCGGCATATTCTATCTGTGCGGGGCTCCCTCCGAAGAGCTGGTTTGCAGCCGCAGAGGCCATTGCGCACGCCACTCCCACCTCTGCCTGGCAACCTGCCTCAGCTCCCGATATTGAGGCGCTGTGTTTGGCGATATTTCCGAACAGACCGGCTGTGGCAAGGGCCCGATGCATCCTCTTTTGTGGGAATTCGCGGCTGTGTGCAAGGTGGTACAAAACACCGGGGACTACGCCGCACGAGCCACAAGTGGGAGCCGTAACTATCTGACCACCTGAAGCATTCTCTTCTGCCACGGCAAGTGCATACGAAAAGACGAGCCCGCGGCTGTGGAGGGATCTGGTATAACCTTCTGCCTTGATATAATATGTGGGAGCCTTTCGGGCAAGATGGAGCGGCCCAGGGAGCGCCCCTTCGGCTTCGAGCCCGCGTTCAACTGCAGCGCACATAACATCCCAGACCTCCGCCAGATAATCCCAAATTTCCTTCCCTTCGCAAATCTCCACATACTCCCAATAACTGCGGCCGTTGATCTGACACCAATTGAGAATATCTTCGATATGGCTCATATCATACACTTCGGGAGTATCGGGTGCATTCTCTCCTTCCGTCACTATCGCACCACCTCCCACACTATAGCAAGTCCATTCGTCCATTATATTCCCAGCATCATCCAATGCTTTGAACGTCATGCCATTAGGATGAAACTCAAGTACAGTCTCGGGCTTCCACACTATAGTCGTTGGAGCAACCTTCTGCAGCACATCAAGTATTGCCGCATCTGTCATGTGCCCTTTACCGGTTGCAGCGAGGCTGCCATAGAGAGTAACCTCAAAAGAAGATGCTCCATTGTTTCTCAAACTGAATTTGGTGGCGGCATTGCGCGGCCCCATCGTGTGGCTGCTTGAAGGTCCCTGCCCTATCCTGTATAACTCTTTTAAAGATTTCATCTTGATATCATTTGTTGATGTAAATATATGATTTTTTATCGTAATTTCGCGAATGACTATGACAGACAATCGGTTGAAAATATTCTGCACAACAGCGGACAGGCTCAGTTTCAGTGCTGCGGCCAAAACTCTCGGCATCACACAACCAGCTGTGACAAAGCAGATTGCGAAATTGGAAGAGGAGCTCGGCTACGCCTTGTTTATCCGAATCAGCAAGAAGGTGATTCTGACTGAAAAGGGCTCCGAATTTCTGAAAATAGCACAGGAAATTCTCGAAAAATATCGTGAAATCGACAAAATATAAGACGATTTCTTATTCAGCGTAGAGGGAAATGATATTCAAGATGACCTTGAATGCCTTTTCCATGCTCCCCACAGGGACATATTCATATTTGCCGTGGAAATTGTGGCCGCCGGCGAAGATGTTGGGGCAAGGGAGGCCGCGGAACGAGAGCATCGCGCCATCCGTGCCACCGCGTATTGGCTGCACCTTGGGAGTGACACCTGCCATCTCGATGGCTTTCAATGCCTTCTCCACCACTTGGAAATGAGGCTCAACCTGCGAGCGCATATTGTAATACTGATCCTTGAGCTCCATAGTGGCAACATTCCCGAACTTCTTGTTGATATAGCCGACCGCTTCGGTCAAAAGATCCTTCTTAGCCTTAAACAATTCCATACTGTGATCACGGATAATAATCTGTATGTCAGCCTCTTCCACAGTACCTGAGAAACTGGTCAGATGGAAGAATCCTTCGTAGTCGCAAGTGTATTCAGGACGCTGAAAAGCCGGAAGCAAGGATGCAAGTTCCATCCCTATCTGTGTGGCATTCAGCATCTTCCCTTTTGCATATCCAGGGTGGATATTGCGCCCCTGGATATGAATCTTTGCGGCTGCGGCATTGAAATTCTCATATTCAAGCTCGCCGACCATTCCTCCGTCCATAGTGTAGGCGAATTGGGCTCCGAACTTCTTTTCGTTGAAGGCATCCACGCCGCGCCCTATCTCCTCGTCAGGGGTGAAACCGATTTTGATGGTGCCGTGCTTGAATTCCGGATGCTGCATTATGTATTCAGCGGCGCACATAATCTCGGCGACGCCTGCCTTATCATCAGCGCCCAAAAGGGTGGTTCCGTCTGTGGTAATAATTGTATCTCCTTTATATTGAGCCATTTCTGGAAACTCCGATACTCTAAGATACATATTCTTTTCTTTATTGATACAAATATCGCCACCATCGTAATTCTCCACAAACTGCGGCTTGATGTCAGCTCCGGGGGCATCGGGAGCAGTATCGACGTGGGCAATGAACCCGATGACAGGAACATCCTTGTCTGTGTTTGAAGGAATTGTAGCCATCACATAGCCGTCTTTGTCGAGCTCTGCATCGGCAATTCCCATAGATTTCAATTCATCGACGAGCATCTTTGAAAGGACGAGTTCCTTTTCGGAAGAGGGCTGCGAGTCGCAGTCGGGATTCGAAGTGGTCTCAACTGCAACATATCTCAAGAATTTTTCAACTATCTTATTCATTATCAACCTTTTTAATTTTTAAACAACTGAAAATCATGTAGATAATAATAGCAATATATGCTACTACGGCCAAAACCTGACCGGCGGTAGAGCTCTGCCAGGTGGTGTTGAGCAGATTGATTCCGGCAAAACGGAGGATTGCACTTACAACTCCCATAAGGGCGCCGCCGGCAATGAATCCGCTGGCGATAAGGGTGCCTTTGTCCTTGCGTGCCTTGTTGAGAGCCTCATCCTTGCTGCGGGAAGAGACGTACCACGCAACCGCGCCACCAACGATTAGAGGAAGGTTGAGCTCCATAGGGATAAACATTCCAAGGGAGAATGCAAGTGCCGGAACCTTGAAGATTGTGAGGATGATTGCGATTACAGCCCCTATTCCATAAAGGAGCCACGGAGCGCCGCCACCGCTCATAAGTGGCTCTATCACAGCAGCCATTGCGTTTGCCTGAGGAGCCACGAGGGCGTTTTCTCCGGTAAAGCCGTATGTCTTGTTGAGGATTATGATTACACCTCCGACAGTAGCGGCGGCAACGAGGGTGCCAAGGAACTTCCACCCTTCCTGAACCTTGGGGGTGGTGCCGAGCCAGTAACCGATCTTCAGGTCGGTGATGAAAGAGCCAGCCATTGAGAGGGCCGAGCAGACAACGCCACCGATAATCAGAGCAGCGGTCATTCCGGCAGTCCCTTTAAGACCGGCTGCAACCATTATTACTGAAGTGAGTATCAGTGTCATAAGCGTCATTCCGCTGACAGGGTTGCTACCCACGATTGCGATTGCATTGGCTGCCACCGTAGTGAACAGGAACGCGATGATGCCCACAACGAGCAATGCGATTATCGCATGAAGCAGATTGTGAACCACACCGAAATAGAAGAATACGAACGTAACGAGGAGAGTGAGAAGCACGCCGATAACCACAATCTTCATAGAGAGGTCTCGTTGTGTGCGCTCAACTTCCTTATCTTCAGAGCCTTTCTTTCCTTTCATCTCTCTGACGGCAAGACCGAGGGCGCTCTTAATCACTCCGGCACTCTTGATGATGCCGATGATGCCGGCGGTGGCGATTCCCCCGATACCGATATGCCTTGCGTATGTGGTGAAAATCTCTTCCGGAGACATTGCCCCCACCGTTGTAGTGATGCCGGTGTTCATCAAATCGATGACGTCAGCCCCCCAGATGAGATTCATAAGAGGAAGGATGACTAACCAAACCAGGAACGAACCGCAGCAGATAATAAACGAATATTTCAGACCGATGATATAGCCGAGGCCTGCAACCGCTGCACCGACATTCAGTTTCACGACGAGTTTAGCCTTGTCTGCCACGGTGCTGAACCAAGGGATTACTCGGGTTGTCACGGTCTCGCTCCACCAGCCGAAAGTGCTGACTATGAAGTCATAAAGACCTCCTATGAGCCCGCTTACGAGGAGCAGTTTGGCATCTTTGCCTCCGGTCTCGCCACTGACAAGCACCTGTGTGGTGGCAGTGGCCTCCGGGAACGGCATTTTGCCATGCATATCCTTCACGAAATATTTTCTGAAGGGGATAAGAAACAAAATTCCGAGAACGCCGCCGAGAAGCGAGCTGAGGAATACTTTTCCGAAATCAACTGTAAGGTCGGGGAATTTTGCCTGAAGGATATAAAGTGCCGGTAACGTGAAGATTGCACCGGCCACTATGGCGCCACTGCAGGCACCGATAGACTGGATTATCACGTTCTGGCCAAGAGCGCCCTTCTTTTTGCAGGCGGTGCTCAAACCCACGGCAATGATAGCGATAGGGATTGCAGCCTCAAACACTTGCCCCACCTTAAGACCAAGGTAAGCAGCTGCTGCTGAGAAAATTACAGTCATAAGCAAACCTATCAGCACCGACCAGGCCGTAGATTCGCGAAAATTTTTCTTTGGGGACATCACCGGCTCATAAACCTCACCCTCTTTCAATTCGCGGTAGGCATTCTCCGGCAATCCCTTTGCTTTGTTGTCTTCCATAGTTATAAAATTTGCAATTAATTTTTAAGTAAACAAATCTTCCATCGTCACCACCTTCTGAAACCTGTACGAGTATTCATTTTTCTTCAGGCCATAAGTGGTGATAATTACCGACATTATACTGCATTTTTTGCCAATCATTTCTTCAATACGCGAGATCCTATACATAATGGTACGTGAATAGTCTCCTGTTACAGTATATAACTCTCGAGAAAATTTGATTTCACATAGATTTACGATCCTGTCATCTCTGTCAATTATCAAGTCCACCTGCATTCCTTGATTGGATGAATCACCCTCCATAACAAACGAAGATTCTCTTGTAACAACGCCCGAAATTCCAAGGCAATGCTTAATTTGCTCTATATGCCTAAAAACTACATCCTCAAATGCCAACCCCAACCAAGAGTTCATCTTTGCAGAGTTGCAGTTATTCTCCCAATAATGTTGATTACCCTCGTTCCCAATCACATGATGGAGATAGAAGTTGCAAAACGGATCCGACAAACGATATTTGACCAGAGACTTCTTCTGGCCAAACGGAGTGAAAGCATTTATTATACGGCTCTTCTCAAGTGCCGACAGGTTTTCGGAAAATCCCCCTCCGGATTCTGATTTAATCGCTTTCAATATTTCATCACGTGTCATTCCCGACCGTTTCTTCCCCAAGGCAACAACTATTTCACGCAATTGTCCTGCATTGGCAAACTGCGAATTAAACAGTTTCTCAAACTCGCCTTCTAGAATGGAATCCCTATCAAACAAAAGAGCATCAATGTTTTGAGCTACGCTAAGGTCTTCCTGAAACTGTGACAGGTAATATGGTATCCCCCCGAAAGCCATATATGAGACAACTATATCGTATTCATCATAATGGAAACCCTCTGCGTGGAAAAAGTCCCTGCACTCCTTCAAAGTGAAAGGCTTGACATATATTTTTGATGTAATCCTACCGTAAAGGCCATTCTTGTCATCCAGGAGTTTATCAACAATCCACGATGTGGCTGAACCGCATACGATGAGTTTCACGTGTTTGCGGGCAAGGCACCAGTCGTTGCAAAAATGCTCAAATGCAGGAATAAAACCGGCCCGATTTGTATCCATCCATGGAAGTTCATCGATAAAAACAACTTGATTTTCCCCATTGTACTTACTGTCAAGAAGTTCCTGAAGCAGATGGAATGCTTCTGTCCAGTTTTGGGGGCAAGATGTACCGACAGGAAGGCCGTATGTTTTTAGAGAATAGAAAAATTCCTCTATCTGAATCTTCATAAGCCCATTTTTGGGGTTACCGACAGGAGATACTGCAGTATGCTTGAAAGAATAACTATTATTGAAAAATTCATTGACAAGGAATGTTTTCCCTACGCGACGCCTTCCATAAACAACTATAATCTGCGCCATATTGCGTCTTAATGCTTTCCCCAGCATTTCTTGCTCTTGTTTCCTTCCTATCATGTTGTTCACGGTCTTATTCCGCCACAAATATATGAAATTTATCAGATATGGCGCAATAAAAAATTTTATTCCGCCAAAAACACCATAAAACCAGCGCTTTTGGCGGAATAAAACGCAAAGGCGGGGAAAACATAAAAGTCCCCGCCTTATTACGAATAAGATCTATCTTAGCTTGTAACCTTCTCGAGCCACTTAACCATTCCGTACATCACGCACATTGAGACAAGGCAGATTGCAAGGAATACGCCCCAGCAAATCCAGATGTCCCAGGCATTGTACATAATAGGACCTACGAAGATAAAGAGGTTTCCGATGGCTGTAGCGCCAAGCCAAAGACCCTGGCAAAGACCGACCATATGACGGGGAGCCACCTTCGAAACGAACGAGAGTCCGAGAGGAGATATAAACAACTCAGCCACAGTCAAGAAGAAGTATGTAACGACCATAACCCAAGGAGCGGCCTTTGCAAGACCGGCGGCAGCCATCTGGGCAGCGTTCATGGCGCGGAACTCAGTTCCGGAAGGCCAGTTGTTCATAATTGAAAGGATAAGCAGGAAGAGGTACGTAAGACCGGCGATACCCATACCGATGGCAATCTTGCGAGGTGTGGAAACCGGTTTGCCTTTGCGGGCAAGAGCGGCGAAGATACCCATCACGATAGGGGTAAGGATAATTACGTACAGAGGGTTCATAGCCTGCCAGATTTCAGGTGCAATCTTCTCAGAATCAACGAAGTCACGGGCAAATACCGAGAGTGACTGGCTGTTCTGGTGGAATGAGAGCCAGAAGAATACGGCGATGCCGAGCACTGCGAAGAGGGCTGCCATACGCTGTTTGATTTCCTTTGCCATCTTTGCCTTCTCTTCTGCGGTATAGCCTGCCGACTGGGCGGCAACCTTCTTGGCGGGCTGAGGGAATCCCTTCCTGTTCTTGAAGAAGATGCAGAGTGATATAATCATCGCAATCATAGAAGCGATGAAAGCGAAATGGATACCTTTGTTGTATATCTCGATATAATCTGAGCTGAACTGTGTGAAGTTTGTAACCAAGGCGGGATCTACAACGGAATTTGCCATAGTCTCGGTAAACTTGTCAGTAAGCTGACCATCGGCAAGATATTGGTGGCAGAGGGCCGGCATATCGGCATTATAGACGAAGTTGTTCTTGGCAAGGAGCCATTTGCGGAGCACCGGAGCCACAAACGGGGCAATCACACCACCGATATTGATGAATACGTAGAAAATCTGGAAACCACTGTCACGCTTGTCTTTTGCACGGGCAAGAGCCTCGGGGCCTTTCTTGGCCTCTTCTGCCTCGAAATTGTCGTACATTTTGCCGACAAGAGCCTGGAGATTACCCTTGAACAAGCCATTACCGAAGGCAATGCAAAGGAGGGCTAAACAAGTGAAAATCAGGATTCCCCACCAAGCGCCGTTTCCATTGACGATAAGACCGTCAACCTTGCTGAAGAGAGGAATTGCAAGAGCCACATAACCGATTGCCATAATAATCAAACCCCACTGTATCGTGCGGTTGTAATTTTGGGTCTTGTCGGCTATGATACCGCCCACCAGACTCAGAATGTAGATTCCGAAGTAGAAGACGGAGTAGATAAGACCCGCCGTACCGTCAGGCAATCCAAATTTCGAAACGAGGAAGAGCAGCAGAATCGCGTTCATGATATAATAACCGAAACGCTCGCCCATATTGCTGAGGGCCGCTGCAATCAATCCCTTGGGGTGCTCCCTTTGGGCTATTCTCAGATAATAGACCAGGAAAGGGATAACAACGATTAGAATTGCGCAAAATATCACTCCTGTAGAATGATTTTGCCAAAGATTTTGAAGCATATAGATATAAATTTAGATTAATGATTATTTCTTGGGAGCATTTTTGAGTACCTCAACGATGAAGTTCCAGAACTTGCCTACTGAAGATACGAGAACCCTTTCGTCAGGAGAGTGGGGAGAAAGCAGTGTGGGGCCGCAAGAAACCATATCCCAATTTTTGTAAGTGGCACCAAGGATACCGCATTCAAGACCGGCGTGTATAGCCATAACGGCAGGCTCCTTGCCATAGAGATTCTTATATACTTTCTTCATTTCCATAAGGATAGGAGATTTCATATTAGGCTGCCAACCTGAATAGCCGCCACTTGTGGTAACCTTTGCGCCGGCAAGCTCGAAAACTGCGCGAACAGCTTCTGCCATCTCCTCCTTTGAAGAATCGCTTGAGCTTCTGAGGAGGCATTTTACAGAAATCACACCTGCTTCCGAGCTTACGATTGCGAGGTTTGAAGAGGTCTCCACAAGGCCCGGCATTTCGAGGCTCATCTTATATACGGCATTGGGGCAGGCAAGAACGGCCTTGGCCATCTTGAGCCCTACGTTCGAAGCCATCACGGTCTTTGCCTTTGAAGGGGTTGCGAAAATCTCCACAGCGGGATCTATGGCACCGATTTCAGACTTAACTGCCTTCAGCATTTCAGCGACAAATTCCTGAACTTTCTCTACATTTGCCTCAGGCACAGCCACTTTGGCGAATGCCTCGCGAGGGATTGCATTCCTCAGACTGCCGCCGTTGATTGAAACGAGCTTGCACTTGAAATCCCTAAGCAAATAGATGAGAATGCGGGCCATGGTCTTGTTGGCATTGCCGCGCCCTTCGTTGATTTCCATACCGGAGTGACCACCGCGCATCCCTTTGACTGCTATTTCAAACACCTTGTAACCTGCAGGAAGCACTTCCTCTTTGTATTTAAAATCTGCGGTAAGGTCGAGGCCGCCGGCACATCCCACATAAAGCTCGCCTTCGGTTTCAGAATCGAGGTTGATGAGGATATCCCCTTTGAGCACATTCGGAGCAAGTCCGCGGGCACCTGTCATACCGGTCTCTTCATCGATGGTGAACAGAGCCTCGATAGGACCGTGAACGAGGTCTGTGGCCTCGAGGACAGCCATCGCAGTGGCAACACCCATACCATTGTCGGCACCGAGAGTCGTACCGCAGGCATATACCCAATCTTCGCCGTTTACGTCAACGATGCGGGTCTCGATTGGATCAATCTCAAAATTGTGAACCTTGTCGTTATTTTTCTGGGGAACCATATCCATATGGGCCTGGAGAATGATTCCCTTGCAGTTTTCCATCCCGGGAGTTGCAGGCTTGCGGATAATGATGTTTCCAAGTTTATCCTTAATTGTTTCAAGGCCGAGGTCTTTTCCCCATTTTTCAAGAAAAGCAACTATCTTACCCTCTTTCTTTGAAGGTCTTGGGATTTGTGTGAGAGTATAGAAATTTTTCCACACTCTCTCCGGATTAAGTTTAGCGATTGTCATATCTTTTTGTATTAGAATTATTTAATAACTGAATTCAATGGAAATGTCAATGTCTTACCGAGCTGATAAACGGGGATTCTGGTCTGGAGCATCACTACTCCGGCATCAACGACCTTTGCAGTGGCCGTTGCGGGCACCCTGTATTGCACTTCGCCCCCCTTGCTGCTTGAAACACCCTTCGTATCAACAGCAGGCATTGCGTCAACTGCGAGCTCGAGGAGAATCGGACGGCCGGAAACAGCAGTGGCGGGAAGAAGCCCTTCCGTGTCGGAGATGCGGAAAGCGACATACATCTGCCTTGAGTTGTCCGCTTTCGGAGTGACGTCAAAGTTCATCTTTTGTGTCGAATATTCGCTTATGCCGTAAAACAGGCTGAGATACTCCTGCTCCAACCGGCTGATTTCGGCGATTGCGGCACTGAGAGCCTCTCCGCTGAAAGTGGCATCGGTGTCACCAGTGATAATCTCCACACGCTTGCGGCGGAGGTTGAATATGGCATCGGCAGTCTCCTGCGCCTTTTTCTCCAAAGACTTCTCAACTACTTGGCTTTGAGACACTGAGACCTTCTTGAACCCTTCGCCGGTATTGACTGTCTTGTAGAGGGTTGTGGTTGCCGAAGTGAGATTTCCCTCCACGTCCTTGCCTGCAAAATGGTCGTTGCCGGCAATGCTCGGGAACCGCCACGCTTCGCTCTTTCCGGTATAGCCGTCGGAGAGCACAATCAAACCTTGCGAACACATCTGGAGAAAGTTTGCGGCCGGAATGTTTCTGCCCCCAAGATTGATTGCAATCCTGGTAGATTGGTCCGCCTCAATATACGGAACCATCGTGATAGATTTGAGAGTATAGGTGACGGCATCTTCCATCCGGGCGTCCGCACCCATGTACTTGGCCGCATATTTTGCATACGGGCCGGCGATAAACGACTCTTTTTCAGCCTCTACGGTCAATGATACAGTTGTTGAGGGGAGTGAATATATCACAACACCGTCTTGTGCCGTTGCAATCCCCATTGTGAGGAATGTGGCAAATGTCAGAACTATTGATTTTAATCTTTTCATATCCATCTGATTTTTATGCCGTGGCGACACCGATATTTTTCCACCTTCGGTGACTCCAGAGCCAATTTGATTTATTGTTTATTATGTCTTGTTCAAGTCTTGAAGTATATTGCTCCATTATCCATCCGGGGGTAGTCTCTGCGGCATTTTCCGTGATAAGACTCAGCCTGATTACATAGCGCCCGCGGGCGATGCGGTCCATACAACTGTAAATTACGGGAGCTGAGAGCTTTCGGGCAATGACCTCACCGCCATTGACCCATCCGGTGGGTTGATTGAGGAACGTATTTTCGTAAGCCGCCTTCCCGACAGGGCACTGATCGGAATTGAAGAAATAGACCCACGGATTATCTTTGTTTGAAATCACGAAACGGAGCATCTTGTTTGACGGAATCAGGCAGTGCTCCCCCTTCTGATGGAGAACCCTCACCCGTCTGAAAAGAATCTCGGACGTCTTGCTGTGCAGCGGAGTATATGCCACCGTCGCCCGCCCCTCGTCAAAAGGCATCTCGCGGTCGCAGTAGTGGGTAAGGCCTCCATATATCTCCCAATTCCCCATATGGCTCTGGAAAACGATTACAGTGCCGTGTTTGGAGTACATATCGGCAATGATATCGGCATTTTCCACCGTCACAACCTCCTTGCGACGAAGATGCTCATAAGAGCGCGTCATGCTCCATACCGCCTCGCAGAGGATATCGGTCATAGAGCGGTAATATGCCTTGGCAATGGTATCGATATCCTTATATGAAATATCCGGGAATGAACGGGACAGATTTGTATAAACGATTGAGTTTCTGTATTTTGCAACACATCTTAGAAACCAGGCGAGACAATTGGATATGATATGGTGAACACGCAGCGGCAATAGCGACAGCGCAAACAGCGGCAATATCAATATCCAGCACAGCAGGCTTCTCATAAATTGCAATCTTATTCAAACAATAAAGATAGCAATTATTATTCAAATTCTCAAAATCAGATAAAAATAGAAACTCCAAGCACCCATTTCCAGCAAGGGATGACTTCAATCTTGCCGTATTCATCTTCTATTGTCTGCTGTTCATCGTATGTAATGATTAGCCTTCTATTGCAAGGGAGGACATTTGGCAATTTTTGAAGTGTCTTGACCTCCCTTTCACGAGTTTCTTCATCTTTTGCAATAGAGTATGAAACCTGTATAGCAATTTCATCTTCAGGTATATAGAAATCCACTTCTACATTGTCATTGTAAAAGAAGACTCGCTCGTTATCAGGGGCATGCCCATAGATGCGAAATAGCTGTAGTGCAACAAAATTCTCAAGAAGGGCGGTTGTGGGATCGACAAGGAGGAGACTCAATATTCCATTGTCCACAAAATAGTACTTACAATTGGTTTCCTTCTCTGAAAAAGAAGATGCCCTATTATGCAAGCGAAACAAAAGCCAAGCATCTTCGCAATAAGAGATGTAGCTGATTGTAGTAGGAACGGAAATTTTGCCGCCAATACTTGAAAGCACCTGAGCCAGACGTGAATACGATATCGGCCGCCTAACTGTCTCAGATATTTTTTTTATCAGCAGACGAAGCAAATTCGGATTGCTTATCTTATTTCTGGTACAGATATCGCCGAGATATATCTTCTGATATACCGAACTTATATAATTTCTCTTGACAGGCAGGCCAAGACTATCCGGAAGTCCTCCCCATTTCAGATATTCCCCATATGCGCGTAATACATCAACACGACCGTGTTTGCTCAAAAGAGTCTGTTCATCGTAAGATATTCCTGCCCAGCGTAAGCATTCAAGCAAAGAGAATGGATAAACTTCGACCGGTAAGTAACGCCCCCCAAGAGTAGTCATCATCTCTTTGGACAGCATCTTGGCATTGGAACCGGTTATCCATACCTTGTATTTTTGATCCGCAATTCTTCTTGCGTATTTTTCCCAACCATCTATATTCTGAATCTCATCAAGAAAAAGAGCAGGCTTGGCTACCCCTCCCATCTCCATATGACACTCAAGGATGGTTTCCATATCCAGTATATCCAATCCTTCCAAACGCTCATCTTCAAAATTTATGTATAGAATCTCATTCCAAGAGCCCCCTTCTCGGATAATCTGCTGAATCTTTTCGTAGAGCACGAACGACTTGCCGGCTCTTCGGACTCCGACAAATATACAACAGTCAAAACCATCTGTCTGAACATCCCTATGTACAATCTGGAATTGCTCAATTTCATCCCTATTGTTCCGAAGTATCTGTTTTATGAGAATTTTATCAACCATATTTAAAATTTCACTTTAAACTTTTATACAAAAGTATAAAATATTATTTTAAACAGTACTTCTTTTCGAAAATAAAAAACCCCAAAGCCACGCGGACTTTGAGGTCTCAACTAAATAACTTTTGCTTATGAGAAGCCTATGTAATGAATTTTACTCCTCGCCGACAACCGTAACCTTTACAGTGCCCTTGATGTCGCGGTAGCACTTTACAACGGCCTCGTAAGTGCCTACTTCCTTGATGACATCGGCATCAACGATGGTAATGTCCTTGCGATCCACATTGATACCCATGGCGACGAGTGCCTCGGCAATCTGGATATTGTTCACAGAGCCGAATACCTTGCCTGTTTCGCTGACTTTTGCAGCAACCTTAACTTCGAGAGTACCGAGCTTGGCTGCAAGTGCCTGAGCCTCTTCACGGAGCTTAGCCTCTTTGTGTGCGCGCTGACGAAGATTTTCAGCGTGAATCTTCTTTGCAGTGGGGGTTGCCATAATAGCCATTCCCTGAGGAATGAGATAGTTGGCTGCGTAACCATTCTTTACGGTTACGATGTCGTCCTTAAGACCAAGGTTCTTGACGTCTTGTTTAAGTATAATTTCCATATCGCCCTCCTGTTATTTCAATAAGTCAGTTACATACGGGAGAAGTGCAAGATGTCTTGCTCTCTTTACAGCCTGAGCCACCTTTCTCTGGAACTTGAGAGAAGTACCGGTGATGCGGCGAGGGAGGATTTTTCCCTGTTCGTTGAGGAATTTCTTCAAGAACTCTGCATCCTTATAGTCAACGTATTTGATGCCGGCCTTTTTGAAACGGCAATATTTCTTCTTCTTAACCTCTACTGTAGGGGGGTTGAGATATCTGATATCGTCACTCTGTGCCATTATTGTTCCTCCACTTTGTTTTGTGCTTCAGCCTTCTTTGCGCGACGACGCTCTGCGAATGCGATAGCATATTTGTCCATAGATACAGTCTGGAAACGGATGATGCGCTCATCACGTTTGTACTGTGTTTCAAGTGTTGCGATAAATTCAGGCTCTGCCTTGAATTCAATCAGATGATAAAAACCTGTGGTCTTCTTCTGGATAGGATAAGCCAGCTTGCGGAGACCCCAGTCTTCTTCGTACACTACCTCACCATTGGCTTTGATGAGATCAGAGTACTTGGCAACCGCTTCCTTTATCTGAGAATCAGACAAAACGGGAGTTGCGATGAAAACGGTTTCGTACTGTTTTAACATTTTAAATTATTTATAATTAGATTAATAAAGCCCAATGCGGTTTTCGCAAAGGGCTGCAAAGATAGACATTTTTCTTTTAAATGCAAATAATTCAGTGAATCGCTTCGCCGTTTATCAGCCAACTGTCAATATTCCGTTCAGCGCTGCTATAATTCACACCGATGCAAATCACTTCTCTGCCGTCGGTCTTGAACTTGTCTGCATATCCCATAGTCTCAATTTGCTTGAGGGCGAGCTCTGCCGAAGCATTGAATTTAAATTCGAAGATGTAGATGTACTTGTCCGTCTTGATTGTCATATCCATTCTCCCCTTGCCGGTGTGTTCTTCCACTTGGACATAGAACCCGCATAGAGTCGTGAGGATATACATCACACTTTGGAAATGCCTTTCCTGGTCAGGCTGCAACTCATACGGACAAGCGGACAGAAATGTCTGGAGGCGATTCATAAAGTCATCAATGTCGTTGTTCCTGATTCCCAATACAAATTGGCTGACCTCAAATCCAGACCTTGCTTTCTCGATGTTCGTATAGTATGGTATAAGGAACTTGACGAACCCTTCTTCAACCTCCTTATTGGGATATCCTAACTT
>JABUTQ010000042.1 GCA_021443605.1 Bacteroidales bacterium
CGCCAGTATGGAGCTACGTGGCTTCTTGACAAGGTTGCCGAGGCTACCGGCGTCAAGGACGACCTGCTCAAGGTGCTTGGAGGAAACGGCGAGATGGTCAACGACGTGCTGACGATGGCATATTTCCCTTTCATCGAGAACCTGTCATACAACCAATTGAGCCAGTGGCAGAAGGAGGTCAAGGCTCCTTCGGAACACGAACTCAACAGTGTCAATATCACCCGCCTGACCCAGAGTATCACGGAGAAGAACAGGATGGACCTGTTCCGTTGCCGCGCAAAGCGCGTGGGGAAGGACGAACTTTGCGCCGTAGACTCCACGTCCATGTCAACCTACGGCTTCAACCTTGTCGATATCCGCTGGGGCAAGAACAAGGAACACATGCCTCTGAGGCAGACTCTTGAGGTTGTCGTGTACTCGCTCACATCGCACATGCCCATCTACTACAAGGAGTTGCCCGGCAACATGCCCGACTGCAGGACAATTGAGCTTATCATGAAGGAACTCGAGCATGCCGGCTTCCGGAACCTCGTCCTTATCACCGACAGGGGCTATGAGTCCATGAAGAACCTTGAGTTGTATATAGCAAAGGGCCAGAAGATCATCACAAGCGTCAAGGTGTCGGGATGCGATGTCATCAGCAGGATAAGGCAGATAGACATGAGCCACGGCTTCCCTCAAGGGATGACGATTGCACCCAAGGACAATCTCTACTACGCCCAGTACGATATGGACTACTCCGTCGGCGGCAATGGGGACAATGTCATCAAAGCGGACAAGTATAAACTCAACCTGTATTACAATCCCATCAAGAGAGGCGAGAAGATATGCGACATACAGCACTCTGTTGCGGAACAGTCCGCGGAGGTGGATGCGATAATCGCTTCGAAAGAGCCCGTGGCCGATAGGGTGGATACGGTCAGGAGGTTCAACCTTCTTGAGATAAGCTTCAACGACGATGACACAATCAGGTCATACTCTGTCAATCAGAAGAAACTCGACACCATGCTGCTGACGGCAGGCTTCTTTGCCAGCAAGACCATAGGGCTTGACCTCGACCCGTTGCAAGCGATGGACAACTACGGCATGCGCGACGAGCAGGAGAAGTGCTTTGCATTGCAGAAAGGTCCTCTGGGGCACGACCGGCTCAGGACTTGGTCGGAGGGAGGCAAACGAGGTCGCATGTTCATCTACTTTGTGGGACTCATCCTCGCGTCATACGTTCGTTCCGTGTGGCAGAAGGACGATGTCTTGCGTAAGAAGTTCTCATCAACGGAGGCCGTCCTGGCCGAGATGCGCACCATCCGCTGCATCGAGCACACGGGCAGAATGAAGTTCATCACTCCGTTCGTCGGGGCGCAAGTTGACATCTGCAGGGCCTTCGGCTTTGCTATCCCCGACGGCTGCGCTCCCGTCTATGTCTCCAAAGCAAGGCCTGCCGCCAGAAAGCGAGGCCGTCCGGCCAAGCCCAAGGTGGAGACTCAGGAGTTATAGGTACACGAAATTGAAAAACTCAGATTCTTATGTGGGGAATGTTGGTATGGATGCCGAAGCGTATTTTGCAAAGATTGACTCCATTGCAGCAAAGATATAGTCGCAAATGCTTTTATTTTAGTTCAGATTTTTATATATTTGTGATGTATCGGGTATATCCTCTATATCTTAAAGTCAATTCATAGATATGGGGGGGGGGTAAATGCCTGATTTGTAAATATTTACAGAAATGCCCCTTCTGCGTGAACTAAAAAAATGTACCTATGAAAAACGTTTTTCTTGCTTCCGCAGCATTTTTAGCTGTTACCATTCTCTTCGTCTCAGGATGTAGCAAAATTTCCACAACAACCGAGGATAATTCTATTTACTCGGAAATGCTCTGTTATGCAACACATTATGCTGATGTTGTCAATAATCAAATCCCATTTATTAAGACTAAAGCAAATGAAGATTCTTTTTATGGAGATAAAAACTTTGCTCCAAATCTAAGTTGCATTGACGAAAAATTCCTTGAATATATTGAGTTATACTCTCTACCGGAAAATGTCTATGAATGGGATGAACAAGCGGTATTAGAGCTTGTTGATAATGATAATCGGTTTTCTCCAGAGGAAAAAACAATTTTCGTAAAAAGTATTGCAGCTGCTTATTTTCTAAAAAATGAATTTTCTAATCGTATTGCCTCCACAAAAGGTGATCCAAGCGATTGTGAAGAACAGTTTAAAGAGGATATGCGGAGGGCTACCAGGAATGCAGCCATAGCATTCATTGCTGCACTTCTTGAACCTTCACTTGTGGGTGAAGCAGCCGCTTTGGTGTACTACTACTGTGAGATTGACGACGCTGAAGAAGATTATAACGATTGTATGGAACAACAACAATAGGGTCATAACTTGTTGTAAATGATTGAAAATTAAAAATATTGATACAATGAAATTCTATTTTAAAAGAAACATTGACAGTGCAATTTCCAAACCGAAATTATACTCTTATGAGACATTTATTGTCGGGATTGTCTCTCTTTTGTTTTATTTCACAAGTGACAGTCAAAAGATTACGTCTCAATCAAAACTCTTTATAGGCATTTTTATGGGACTGTGCGCATTAACTTCTGCGATATCATTGTATAAAGAAATAAAGGAGGATTCTTCTTGTAATATTTATGACTTGTTACGATGCATAATCAGTGCTCTATTCTGTATTATGTCTTTTACCTGCATAGACATTATTTTCAAATAAGATGTTGGGCGAATGTACCAAGTTTATATTTAGAATAACCATTATTTGTCAATTGTTTATATCCTTTCCTCTTTCATCTTCTGTGAAAGTAAAATTCACTGAATTATTAGGACAAAATGTGAATATGCCTACTTGTTGTCCTGATACAACAACATTTATGTTTGTACATATTGTTCGTGGGCAAGAGTGTACTAAATGCAGCGTGAGTTCTCTGTATCAATGGAATGATGTGATAACTATGATAGGGAGAAAAGATATTTCTTACTTTTTCATAATAGAAACACTTCCTGAAGATACACCAGATACGATTGTTGAAGCATTAGAAAGACGGGCTTTTTTTCAGTCACTCTTTGTTGATTACAATCATGAGTTCCTTGAAAACAATAAATGGCTAAAAAAAAGAAAGTATCGAGAATTTAATGATTTCGTCGTGGATAGGTCAGGAAAGATTGTGAAAGTTGGTGACCCTCTTAATGATTTTCACTTTCTTAGGCAAATGGTGATAATGTAAAGATTGTTCTATACAAACAGCTCTGAGATGATGTTGTCGCAGATAAACCATTTGTCCTCCGGTATGCGGTAGCGGCCGTCTGTTTGGACAAGGGAGTGCATCAGGGAAAGAGGTGTTTTGTTGAGATATTTTGCTGGGATTCCGTCGCAAGTACGGAGTCCCAGCATTATTTTTTCGTTGTAAATATCTGATTCTGAAAGAATTTCTTCTTGTGGGAGATATCCATTGCAATACTCTTTGAGATTGGCAGTGTTCCAAATTCGCCGGTTCTTGCCGTCAAAAGAGTGGGCGGCAGGGCCGAGCCCGAGATACGTTACACGCTTCCAGTAGTTGCCGTTATGGCGCGAGCGCCTGCCAGGTTTTGCAAAATTCGAGATTTCATAGTGCTCATAGCCGGCCTCTTTCAGCTTGTTGCAGAGAATCGTATATTGTTCGGCGCACTCATCCTGCGAGAGCACCGCATCCTCGTCACCGCGCTCTGCAAGGGCGCTTTCGGGGTCTATGCTGAGCTGATATGCCGAAATATGTTCAGGCGACAATGCGGCAAGGGTTTCTATGCTCTCGCTCCATTGAGCGTTGGAAAGCCCTCTGTATCCGAAAATCAAATCGAGGGAGATATTGTCGAAGCCGCCTTCACGCAGCATCGCAAAGGCCTTTGTTGCATCCGAAAAACTATGGCGGCGGTTCATCCATCTCAAGTGCACGTCTTGTGTCGCCTGTACCCCCATGCTGATACGTTTCACTCCGCAACTTCGATAAGTTCTGAGAAGCTCCTTTCCGCCCCGCCGGACATCGTCCGGATTCACCTCAATGGTAAATTCTTCCAATCGCCTCAAATCAAAACTGTTGCGGAGATTGTTTACGATTTCGGCAAACACTTCGGCAGGGAGTACCGATGGTGTGCCGCCACCAAAATAGAGTGTCGTAATCTCTTCATTATCAGAGAAAAAATCCCTTCGCCGCTGCATCTCTTCAAAGAGTGCCCATGTAAAAGCGCCGAATGTGCCGGACACAACTTCGGTGCCGACACATTCAGAGTAAAATCCGCAATAGGTGCAGAAAGTTCTGCAAAACGGTATATGTACGTATATTCCGGCCAATTATCTAAGGAGCAAATCGGCTGAACCGAGTTTGGTTTCGGTGGTATAGACATCCACGGTATAGACACCCTTCGTGAATCCTTGTGAAGATGAGAGCCAGATGCTGATTTCCACCTCTTCGCCCTGATAATCCACTTCGCGGCTGGCACTTGCAATCATCTCTTCTCCGGCGCAGCTGAATGTTGTCTGCTCTCCTTCGGCAATCAAGATTCCGTCCGGCCCTTTAACCCTGATATACACCCTCTTGTATCCCTTCTTGGCGATTGTGTTTTCCACAAGAGTGATGTCGGTGCGCAGTTTGGCAACACGGCTGCTGCGGTCTGTCTCCTTGTTGGAGTTGTTTATGGCCAACAAGGTGATTCCGCGTCCCTTGACTACCGAGCCCTTTTCAACTGTGGCGGCATATTGCTCTGTGGTGGATACCAGATCGTCATATTTCCTCTTGCTCTCGGCAGCTGCGCGGCGAGCTTCGGATGCCTCTTGCTTCAAGCTCATATTCAGTGAGTTGAGCGAATCAATCTGCACAATATAGTGCTTCATTATCGACCTGAGGGTGCCGAGCTCCTTTTCGTATTTCTTAATCTGGGCGCGGTTTGTCGCCTCTGTTTTCTGGAATCTCTCAATCAGCTGATCTACTTTCTCCTTCTCAACTGCAAGAGAATCGGTAAGCTGGTTGCTGTGGACGGTGAGGGAGTCGTATTCGTTGCGCAAATCCATCATCTGGCTTGTAAGTTCGGCCTTTTCCACGTTGAGGTCTTTAACGATGTTGTTTTTTGTAATCCAGATATATGCAAGAGCCCCAATCAGCAAAGCGGCAACTGCCCCAAGGACTATTGTAATGATTTTAAGCGTTTTTTCTTTTTCCATTGTTCGTTATGTTCAATAATTCCGCAAAAGTAATTAATTTTGTCATTATTAACCATAAAAATCGTGCTATGAAGTATCTGATTCGTTCTGTAAAATATCTGCTCTATTTCGCATTGCTGTTTTGCATTATCACCCTCATCATCGCCCTGTTGATGAATCACGACATCACCCAATTCTCCGGTCTGTTCGTGGAGGGGGCCCTTTGGAAGATTATAGGGGTGTTTGTGCTGGTCTCTGCAGTATATCCCCTGTTTGGGTTCAAGAAGAATCATCTTGTGATAGACGGGGAGTTCGCCAACTATCGCGACATCATAGTTGAGACGATGCAAGCTGCTGATTACAAGCTGGTTGAAGAGACTTCTTCCAAGCTTGTGTTCCGCACTGTAAAGACAGCCGTGAAGTTTTCCAGGATGTGGGAGGATGCCGTCACCTATGAGTTGAAAGACAATAACGAATTGGTTGTGGATGGGCCATACAAAGATACACTCAGATTTATCCGCACAATCTCATACAGACACGGAATGAATCAGCAAAAGGAGGAAGAATGAAAATAGTCGCAAAATATATGAAGCCGTATGAGGCTCACCTTGCAAAGGGGATGTTGCAGGAAGAGGGGATAATGAGCGAAGTTCTCAACGAAAATTTTCCCTATCCCGGATTGGGATTTATCCCCGGAATGGAAATCCAGCTCGTCGTCAATGACGAAGATTATGACCGTGCGCTTGAGTTAATCAATGCGGCAGCAGAATCAAGCGCGGAGTAAAACTCCTCTCCAAAATGCTCTATTAAGGTGTCCTTCAAGAATTTATAAACCGGGACACCTTCTTTTTTGCCCTTTTCGAATGCACATTTGCAGATATCCCAGCGGTGCAGGTTCAGGGCAATCATCCCATTGCTCATAGTCGATACCCTGATTGGATAGAGTCGGCACGAGATAGGTTTGCGCCAGTTGCATTCTCCGTTGCAGAATGCCCTTTCAATGGCGCAGAAGCAGTTTCCGTTTTCGAAGAAAGTATATGCGCACTCTTCAGAGTTGCCAATCAGCGGGGTGACGATATCCCCGTCGTTGTCTACCTCAAAAAATCCCACTTCATCGATTCTCGCTTTGCCGGCGGGTGTCATAAGGTCTTGATAATGAGGGTAATTGGCTTCTAATTTCTCTGTTTCCTCCTCTTTTACCGGCGCTCCGCTGTCGCCTATTATGCAACAAGCTCCTTTGCACTTCTCGTAATCGCATACAAAGCACTCGCTTACAATGTCAGACGAAATCAGGATATTGTCTATCTCAATGATGGATGAATACATAATATTTAAAAAAGGGGCGGTTGTTTGCCGCCCCTGTATTTGTTGTAGGATTGATTTCTATTTGTTGTGCTTTTCGCAGCTGCCATCGCAAGAGCCTTCTTTCCCGCATTTGCCTTCTTTCTCGCACTTGCCGTTTTTCTCGCAGCTTGCATCGTGTTTACACTCGCTTTTGCCCTCTTCGCAGTCACTGCACTCGCCACCGCCACATTCGCCTGTGCATCCATCGTGCTTTGCAGCCTTGACTTTCTGACCGCCATCGCAGCAATCCATCACAGCTTCGGTCTTAGGCTCGGGGAACCAGCCGTTTGCCCTGCCGCAAGCAACCACTGCAGTAGTTGCGAAACCGAGCATAAGGAGAGTTACAACCACGCATCCGATGCCTTTCCATCTCTTGAGCCACTTGTCGTTGTTCCAGCCGATTGTCTGGAATGCGCTCCAGAAACCGTGTGTGAGGTGGAACCAAAGGGCAGCGAACCACAAGATGTAAAGAACTGTAACCCATACGTTTCCGAAGGTAGCATAGAGAAGTGTATTGGGATCGCCCGGAGTCTTGCCCATCCAATCTTTGAGCTGCATATCAGCCCAGAAGTCTGTAAGGTGAAGAGCAATGCCGATTACAACGATGATACCGAGGATAAGCATATTTCTGGCTGACCACGAATCGGTCTTTGCCTTGTTTGATACGGCATATCTCTGAGTACCGCGTGCGCGATAGTTTTGCAGAGAAAGGATGAATGCATAAATGATGTGAATGAGAAATCCGAATGCAAGCACCGGTACCATAATGCTCACGATGCCGAGTGACATGAATTCGCAGCATCCTTCGAAGGCTTCAGGACTGAAAACCGAAACAAGGTTGAGACTCATGTGGAGAGTCAAAAACAGTATCAGGAACAAACCGCTGATGCTCATAATCAGCTTTTTTCCGATAGAGGAGGTAAAAATGTTTGCCATAGTTTATTTTAATAATTTGTATTATCACACTAATAGTTTGCAAAGATAACCTCAAAGTTGTAAATTACATAATATTTTTTGCTACTTTTGCTACTCAAACATTACGATATATGAAATACAACAGAATATTATTGAAACTCAGCGGAGAAGCCATCGGTGGTCCGGACGGCCGCGGGCTTGACGAAAAAGTGATGGATACTTTTGCAAAGCAGATTGCAGCTGTCGCAAAAAGCGGCGTACAAGTGGCTATTGTCATTGGAGGCGGAAACATTTTCAGGGGGCTCAGCGGCACTCAACTCGGTTTTGACCGCGTGCGTGGAGACCAGATGGGGATGCTCGCCACCGTGATAAACAGCATCGGAATGTCTTTGGCAATCAAGGCCAATGGTATTGATGCAGAGGTGTTTACATCTACCCCGATGCGCCCTTTGGCAAAATATTATATGCGAGACGAAGTTCTGGACTATCTCTCAAAAGGTGGAGTCGCCCTCATCGCCGGCGGCACAGGAAACCCCTTCTTCACAACCGATTCCGCTTCTGCCCTCCGTGCCTGTGAGCTTAGATGCGACCTTCTGTTGAAAGGGACAAAAGTGGATGGCGTATATGACAGCGATCCCGTAAAGAATCCTTCTGCAAAAAAATATCAGACCTTGACTTTCGATAAGGCAATCGCAGACAATCTCAAGGTGATGGACAAGACTGCCTTCGCTCTTTGCAGCGAGAACGATATGCCGATAGTTGTGTTCAATATGAATAATGAAGGAGACCTCCAGGCTGTGCTCGAAGGAGAGCCCGCAGGGACATTAGTAAGTAACAAATAACTGATTTATAATATGATAGAGAAAGCAAACGCGGTAATTGAATCCGCAAAAAAGAAAATGAACGGGGCTGTTGAGTTTCTCGATGAAGAGCTCAAGAACTACCGTGCAGGCAAGGCTAATCCTGCCGTGTTCAATGCAGTGCTCGTAAACTACTACGGCAATATGACACCCGTTCCACAGGTTTCAAGCATCACCACACCGGATGCCAAGACAATGCTCATCCAGCCGTGGGACAAAACTCTGATTCCTGCAATCGAGAAGGCCATTATGGCTGCAAACCTCGGATTCACTCCTCAGAACAACGGCGAGCATATTCGCATCAACGTTCCCGCTCTCACCGAAGAGCGTCGCAAGGATCTCGTGAAAAAGGCTAAGACTGCCGGGGAGACCGCCAAGGTGAGCGTGCGCAACATCCGCCGCGATGCCATAGAGTCGCTCAAGAAACTTCAGAAGGAGGGGCTTCCCGAGGATTCTGAAAAAGATTTTGAAACCAAGATTCAGAAAGAGACCGACAACTTCTCAAAGAAAGTTGAGGAACTCCTCGTTGCCAAGGAGAAAGAGATAATGACCGTCTAATACGGTTTCTATTTCTTCTTGTTGGATACCGGACGTTGCACGGGCTTAGGCTCCAGCACGGCCGGTTTCTTGTATTTATAGCTGAGAATCAATATGGTAAGGCCGGCCAAGATAAACGGCACACTGAGCAGTTGCCCCATATTGAGTGTCATTCCCGATTCGAAACTCACCTGGTCGTTCTTGATGAACTCAATGAGGAATCTCATTCCGAAAAGGACCATCAGGAATACACCGAAGAGCCATCCTCGGTAAATCTTGTCGCTCTTGTGGTTGTAAATCCAAAGCAGCACCAAGCCGAGAATCAAATAACTGAGGGCCTCGTAGAGCTGTGTGGGGTGGCAGGCAACCCCTTCGGGGGGGAATACGTCCGGCCCGTAGGTTGTAATCCATTCATACGACTTGGGGAATTTGAAACCCCACGGAAGGGTGGTGGCACCTCCGAAAATTTCGGAGTTGAAAAGGTTGCCCAGGCGGATGCAGCACCCGGCGAAGCTCACAACTATTGCGATTCTGTCGAATACCCACATTGTATCAAAGCCGTGTTTCTTGCCGTATTTGTGGGCGTAAATTATTACACATAAAATAACCCCTATCGCTCCGCCGTGGCTTGCAAGACCACCTTTCCAGACCTTGAAAATCTCCACAGGATGAGACAGATAGTATCCCGGCTCATAAAACAGGCAGTGGCCGAGGCGTGCCCCCACCACCGTTCCCAAAAGGAGGAGATAGAGCAGCGGGTCCAGCAACTCCGTGGAAACCCCTTCTCGTTTGTAGAATTTCATAAATAGATAATAACCCAAGGGGAATCCGGCGATAAACAGAAGGGAGTAATATCTTATTGAAACAGGCCCAATCTGAAGCAAAATTGGATCCACGTTCCATGTAACTGTCAGAAAATCAAACATAAAAAATCTTGTTGGTAAAAGTTGACACAAAAATAATCTAAAAAATCGTAACTTTGTAAAATTGACACCAAAAAGTAATGACTATAGAATACCCATCTCCATCGTGGAGAGACTACGAGTTGATTGATTCCGGCAACGGGCAGAAACTGGAGCGTTTCGGCCAGTATATTATGATTCGCCCTGAGCCTAAGGCATTGTGGAACAGCTCTTTGAGTGCTGATGAATGGCATCGCAGGGCACATACCGAGTTTAAGGCCGGCGCAGGTTTCTCCAAAGCCGGCAAAGAGGACAGCGGCACATGGAATATGCTCCGCAAGATGCAGGAACAGTGGCTTGTAGGCTATCAGGGGCGTAGTGAAGACGGAAGCGACGGACTCGATTTCAAGCTCCGGCTCGGGCTCACCTCTTTCAAGCACGTGGGGGTGTTCCCGGAACAGGCTCCCAATTGGGATTTTATCTATCGCAATGTGTTAAAAATCAAACAGAAACAAGCAGAGAAGCCGAAGGTGCTCAATCTGTTTGCATATACCGGTGCGGCATCGCTCGCCGCCTGCGCCGCAGGGGCAGAAGTCACCCACTTGGATTCTGTGAAACAGGTGGTTACGTGGGCGAGGGGGAATATGGAATACAGCCGGCTCGACAATATTCGCTGGATTATAGAAGATGCGATGAAGTTTGCAAAGCGGGAGGCACGCCGCGGCAATCTCTACCAGGGGCTTATTCTGGATCCGCCCGCATACGGCCATGGCCCCGATGGCGAGAAATGGAAACTGGATGAATGCCTTTTCGAGTTGCTCCGCTCCTGTGCCGAAATTCTCGCCCCGCAGAACAGTTTTATGGTGCTGAATCTCTATTCCAACGGCTACTCGGCTGTCCTTGCGGACACTCTCGTAAAATGCGCTTTCGGTTCGAGAATCTCCAAAGCAGACATATCTTACGGAGAACTTGTGCTCAAAGACAGCTTCGGCAAGGCGTTGCCGCTGAGTGTCTTTGCAAGATTGATATTCTGATTATCAATAAGTTGAATATGGAAAAACTTCTTGGAAAAAATCTTGCGGACCTCCGGCAGATAGTGCTTGAAGAGGGGCTCCCGAAATTTGCCGCCGGGCAGATTGCGCAATGGCTCTATGTCAAAAAGGTAAGTACGATAGACCAGATGACCAACCTTTCCAAGCAGGCAAGGGAAAAACTATCCGAAAAATATGGAATCGGCCATATTGCCCCTTGCGAGGTAATTTGTTCGGCAGACGGCACCAAGAAATATGCTTTCCCCGCCGCAGATGGGAAGAACATAGAGGCGGTAATGATTCCGGACGGAGACAGGAGCACTTTGTGTGTATCGTCACAGGTGGGGTGCAAGATGGGATGCGTTTTCTGTATGACGGGCAGGCAGGGGTTCCACGGCAATTTGAGCGCGGCGGAAATCATTTCGCAGTTTTTGAACGTAGAAGAATCGGACTCCCTTACCAACACCGTTTTTATGGGGATGGGGGAGCCTCTCGACAATTGGGAAAATGTAAAGAGGGCGATTGAGATTCTCACCGCAGATTGGGGGTTTGGCTGGAGTCCTAAGCGTATAACTCTCTCATCCATAGGTGTTATACCCAAGTTGAAAGAGTTTTTGGATCAGACCAGATGCCATCTTGCAATCAGCATACACACTCCGTTTCCGGAGCAGAGGGGAGAGCTTATGCCAATCCAAAGACGGTACAATATAGAAGATGTCGTGAATCTTATAAAGCAATACGATTTCACCGGCCAGCGCCGCGTGAGCTTCGAATACACGATGTTTGCCGGAGTGAACGATAGTAAACGGCACGCCGACGCCCTCGTGATGCTCTTGAAGGGGCTTGAATGCAGGATTAATCTCATCCGTTTTCACGAGATTCCCGACAGCCCCCTCAGATGTGCTCCCACGCCTGTCATGGAGGCGTTCAGAGACCGTTTGAACAGGGGAGGCATCACCACTACGATAAGGGCTTCCCGCGGCGAGGACATCCTCGCAGCCTGCGGTATGCTTGCCGGCAAAAAATATTAATTGAGGCATTTTTCAAACAAAATTCACTAACTTTGCGCAAGGAAGGTAGGCGATACCACATTTTTATGGAGAATCATAGTAACTCTTTTTTGCCCCTTTCAAGTTTGCATTAATTTGAATATTGCCCAGTTTCTTGTTTTTTTGGCTTTTTAAAAGCTGGCTATGGGGCAAGAAGATAGAAAACGATAATAAGCGTGAGACAATATGAAACTTCTTACAATCAAAAATATTGGCCCAATTGACCATGTAGAACTGAACATGAAGCGAGTAAACGTAATTATGGGTCCTCAGAGTGCAGGTAAAAGCTGCATCTTGAAGATTGCCTGCTTTTGTGCATGGGCAGAAAAGCGCATCCAACTTGAGCAGGACAAAAATGGATTCTCTGATTACGAATTCTTGAAGGAGAACCTCATTGTGTTCCATAAATTGGACGGATTTATCCGCGAAGGCAGTATGTTCTCTTACAAGACGAATCATATGTCTTTTACAATAGATTTTGACAAGAAAGATGGCGAGATGTTCTCTATGGCGTTTAATAAAAATGGGCATTGGGAATATCGAAGAAGTCGTGTGGCGTATATCCCTGCAGAGCGAAATATAGTGGCTGTTATTCCAAATTGGTTTGAAGTAAGTCTTGGCAATACAAATCTCAAGAGCTTTGTGTCGGATTGGAATATGACACGAGGTCTGTCCAATACGAGTCAAGAGTTGTCCGTATTGAATCTTGGCATTCGGTATTACTATGATGCAGACAAGAAACAGGACATGGTTCGTATGGCAAATGGCAATCCTTTGAACTTTGCTGATGCTTCGAGTGGTGTTCAATCAGTAATACCAATGTGGGTATATCTTGATTACCTTTTCCACAAGCAATATCAAGGACAAAATCTAAATAAACTGTCAATAGACGCAGACAACGAGAATATTCTTCAACACATTTATAACAAGAAGTATAAACCGGGTTTGGCCAAACGCATAGGAGACAACCAAGCATATATTGGCAAAATAGGAATGGGTAAATTGGCTTTTGCCAACGAAGATGAGTATAAAGAGTGTAAGTCATTGTTCAACTCATTCACGCAAACTGCTTATTCAGACATCTATCTTGAAGAGCCGGAGCAGAACCTGTTTCCTGTGACTCAAGTGAATCTTATAGAGACACTTATGTCTGAGATGAAGCTGCATAACGATTCCATTTTCATCGCAACTCATAGTCCTTTTATTCTCTATGCATTGAACAATTGCATGCTTGGCTATTTGGTAAAAGACAAAATAGAGCCCGGCTCTCCGCTGTTCGAAAAAAAAGATTGTTGGGTCAATCCAAAGGACGTTGCAGTTTGGGAAATTCGTGACGGTGCACTTTCGTCAGAAATTGATAAAAAATCTCTGACAATTCAAGATAAGAGCGGGTTGATTAGAAGCAACTATTTTGATAGGGTCATGAAGCAGGTAATGGCGGACTTTACAAACTATATTGCCTATTATGACTAAACTGGAGCAGACATTTTTAAAAGCGAAGACCTATACCGGTGATGTGTGGGTGGCTGATTATACCCTTCAAACACAAAACCTGCCAAAGGAAGAGCGTAAAGGTGTTGTCATTTCCGAAGCTGAGCTGGCAGATATCAGCTGTTTCCGTCTGCACAATGACTCAAATATCGAAATTTTAGGTGTAAACTTCGAGGAGCATAAAAACTTTTTCCCTGAAGGATATGGAAGTTGTGAATGTCTATTCAAAGTTAAAGATGTGAACCGAGGGGGCTGGCTGCTTCTATGCGAACTTAAGTATGGAAAGGACGAATTACCTAATAATATCACCAATGCGGATAAGGCATTTGGCCAACTGTATGACACATGGAACCTTCTGAAGGATAGAAGAGTGTTTGCTGTAAGAAAATGCAAATCATACCTAAATATCAGTATGCCCAAACATGGAAATGAAACTCCGTTTGATTCGTATCTGAGCCTGCAAGATGAGAAGCTGGAGTGGTTGCAGCAGTACAGGATTAAATTGATGGGTGTGAATAACGTGCTGATAATCAATGAGGGGATTTTACAAGTTCCGAATGTTACAATATGATATTTGTGATACACCTATCCTGAATAGAAAAAAAATATCCTAACTTTGCAGATATGGGAAAGAAGATTGCTATAATGCTTTTGGCAGCGCTTGTGTCACTGCCGCTTTTGGCACAGCGCCCCAAGGTCGGGGTTGTCCTTTCCGGTGGAGGAGCCAAGGGATCGGCACACGTTGGAGTTCTCAAGTATCTGGAAGAGAATAATATACCTATAGACTACATTGCCGGTACGAGTATGGGGGCTATCATTGGAGGTCTCTATGCGATAGGTTATTCCGCAGACGACCTCGAGCAGATGATTAATTCCCAGGACTGGCCCTTCGTGATGAGTGGTCAGGTGAATCGAGACAACATCACCTACGAAAACAGAGAATACCAGGACAGGGTGCTGCTCAGCGTCCCTTTCGGAATCCATCCCATAAAAGACTTCTCGGCAGGCATTGAATCTTCAATCCTCCCGATGGGGCTTATCGGAGACCAGCATATCACAAATCTTTTTTCAAAATACACGGTGGGTTATCAGGATTCACTGGATTTCAACAAGATGCCCATTCCGTATGCGTGCGTGGCAGTTGATCTAGACACCAAACAGGAAGTGGTGTTCCACAGCGGCGTTCTGGCAAAGGCAATGAGGGCGTCAATGTCCATCCCCGGAGTTTTTGCCCCCGTGAGGATGGGAGAAGACGTGTTTGTGGATGGCGGTGTGAAGAACAATTTCCCCGTGGATGTGGCCAAGGAGATGGGGGCGGATATCATCATCGGAAGCCTTCTGGGGTATGAAGATCCACACGAGAAGGCTACTTACAACACGCCTCTCGATGTCGCGTCCAAGATGTTGGATATGATTACCGGACAGAAGATTGAAGAAGGGGTGGCGGTGACGGACATTCTCATATCCCCCTCGGTTGTCGGATACAATGCCCTCAGTTTCGACTCGGAATCGCTTAAAGTATTGATGCAGAACGGATACGATGCCGCTGTAAGGAAAAAGACGGAGATTGAGGAGTTGAAAAAATACCTTGACAAATGGGACGGTCCCCTTACCGCTGCCAAGACATACAAGAAGGCGCTCAAGCCTCAGGATACCATTGAAATAGCTGCGCTTGTCGTCAGAGGTATCCCCAAAGATGACATCAGATGGCTTCTGGACGATACCAAAATAGCCCCGGGCGTAAGGACAACCATAGACAATATCGACAACGCGATAGACGATTTGTATGCCACCGAGGCATTCACCTCCATCAATTATTCACTTGTCGGAAAGGAATCTCCGTTCAATCTTGAATTGGAATTCAATCCCGCTCCCAAGAACGTTGCAGGTCTCGGGGCAAGGTTCGATACCCAGGAGATAGCATCTCTTCTCTTCGATTTCAGGTTCAATCACAAGAAGTTATACGGTTCAAGATATTTCTTGCAAGCCAAGTTGCACAACAATTTCTACGTGAATGCCGGATATACTTATGCATTCAAGTCCAGATTCGAGGTTGGGGCATCGGCCGGTATCAAGCGCCATTATTTCAATATGATGGACATTGACAAGGAGGTTGGAAACGTTTCGTATCTACACTACTTCGGCAAGGTGAACCTCAGTACCAGCAGGCTGAAAAAAGTGAAGATAAATGCCGGTGGAAGAATCGACATTTACACTTATCGAAACAGTTTCCCGATTATATCATATTCAGATATTTATGACTACGATAACAGGAGCAATATCTTCCCCGGCGTGTATTTTTCTTTGGACTTCGATAATACAGACAGCCCCGCCATTCCTAATAGAGGAGTGTCATTAAATTGGACGTCAAGGCTTTACAAGCCTGTGGCGGTTGCAGACAAATCGTGGTTCTCACTACACAACCTTTCCTTCAGTGCCGCCTGGACTCCTTGTGAATATGTCACGGTCCTTCCTTTTGTGAATGCCCGTCTGGTGCTTGGCAAGAATCCTCCGGTAATCGCCGCGAATGTGGTTGGCGGGTATCAGAGCGGAAAATTCATGTCCCAGCAACTGCCGTTCTACGGCATTCTCAATCCCATTATCGTCGGGAAGTTCTTGGCTATTGGAGGTCTTGACTTACGCGGCAATATCGGACAGGCGCATCACGTTTATCTTGGCGGAAACTACGCATTCCAGGGAAATGACGTCAAGTCGGTTTTGGAGCAAGACAACTTCTGGGGTGTGCGATTGGGTTATACCTTCAATTCAAAGGCGGGCCCGCTTTCGTTCAATGTCCATTATTCCGATTTCACAAGAAAGGTCGGGGTATATATCAGTCTCGGTTATAATTTCTAACGGCTATGGAAACAGAAGATATTTTAAACAGGATGAGAAAGTACTGCAGCAAGAAAGAGTGCTGCAAAGTGGATGTCTATAAGAAGATTATGGACATTGCTCTCAAAGAGAACATTGATATCGATCCCGATGAAATTATTGAAAAACTGTGCAGGGAGAGATATATAGACGAGATGCGCTATGCAAAGGCTTTTGCCCACGACAAGAGCGTGTTGCAGGGGTGGGGCGATATGAAGATAAAATACCAGCTCCGCCAGAAAGGCATCGACCCTGACATCATAATGTCTGCCGTTGAGGTGATAGACCACGATGCCTCGAAGGCAAAGATGAAAAGTTTGCTGGAGGCGTATTACAACAGGCTTTCCGGCGAAGAGGACGAGAAGTTCATGAAGCTTCTCCGCTTCGGAATAAGAAGAGGTTTTATTTTTGGACAAATCAAATCGGTATATGATAGTATCAGATCAAATAAAAGAGATTAAACAGCGGATAGAGACGTTGGGGAGGTGTCTTTGACATCGCTTCGAAGAGAGAAGAATTAGCGACAAGAGAAGAGAAAACGCTTGCCCCCGGCTTTTGGGACGACCCCAAAAAAGCGGAGGCAGAGCTCAAGGAGATAGCCGGCATCAAATTTTGGGTATCTTCGTATAATTCTGCAACAGAAGCACTTGCGGATTTGGAAACCTTGATGGATTTTGGTGCGGAGGCCGAAGCCGATGCAGAAAAGGCATACGCAGACCTCTGTGCAAAAGTGGAATCGGTGGAGCTTCGCAATATGCTCGGTGAAGAGGGTGACAGTCTTGGAGCTTTGCTCAAGATAAATTCCGGAGCAGGTGGCACGGAGAGCAACGACTGGTCGGCAATGCTTATGCGAATGTATCTCCGTTGGGCGGAGCGAAACGGCTACAAGACCACCATCAGCGATATTCTGGACGGCGACGAGGCGGGTATAAAATCGGTTACGATAGAGATTGAGGGCGATTATGCTTTCGGGTATCTGAAAGCTGAGAGCGGCGTGCACCGTCTTGTGCGCATCTCCCCGTTTAACGCGCAGGGGAAGAGGCAGACGACTTTCTCTTCCGTATTCGTCTATCCTTTGGTGGATGATACCATCGAAATAGAGATAAATCCGGCGGATCTCGAGTGGGATACATACCGTTCGAGCGGTGCCGGCGGGCAGAACGTCAACAAAGTGGAGACCGGAGTGCGCGTGCGCCATATCCCTACAGGAATCGTGGTGGAGAATACAGAGACTCGTTCGCAGCTCGACAACCGACAGAATGCGTTGCGCATATTGAAATCCCATCTCTACGACCTCGAGCTCAAAAAGCGTCAGGCGAAGCAGGCGGAACTCGAGGGGCAGAAGAAAAAAATAGAGTGGGGGAGTCAGATTCGCAGTTACGTGCTCCATCCTTACAAGATGGTGAAGGATTTGCGCACCGGATATGAAACGTCTGACACTCAGGGAGTTCTCGATGGCGATATCAATGAGTTTATGAAAGTTTATCTAATGGAAAACAGTAAGAATTAACAAATACAAATCAATATTATGGAATTCAAATATCAGGAAATGTTTCCGCTGGGTGAAGACAAGACCCAGTATCGTCTCTTGACAAAAGATTATGTCGAAGAGGTTGACTTTAATGGTGAAAAGGTATTGAAAGTTGCTCCCGAAGGGCTCCGTTTTCTTGCTCGTCAGGCTATGCACGACGTGTCGTTTATGCTCCGTCCCGCTCATAATGAGATGGTTTCAAAGATTCTCTCAGATCCTGAGAGCAGTGCGAACGACAAAGCCGTTGCCCTTACAATGCTTCTCAACGCAGGTGTGGCCGCAAAGGGACAGCTTCCGTTCTGCCAGGATACCGGTACAGCCACAATCGTTGCCAAAAAAGGGCAGAAAGTATGGACCGGCGGCGGTGACACCGAAGCTCTCTATCACGGTGTTTATGATACTTACACAACTGACAATCTGCGATATAGCCAGACAGTTGCCCTCGATATGTACACCGAGAAAAATACCGGCAACAACCTCCCTGCACAGGTGGATATCTATGCCACTGACGGAGCAGAATACAAATTCCTCTTCGTAGCAAAAGGAGGCGGAAGCGCAAACAAGACATATCTCTTCCAGGAAACCAAGGCCCTCCTGAATCCCGAGAAACTCGAAAAATTCCTTGTGGACAAGATGCGCACCCTTGGAACTGCAGCCTGCCCTCCGTACCATATCGCTTTTGTGATTGGCGGCACTTCTGCCGAGATGAACCTCAAGACCGTGAAACTCGCCTCTGCAAAATATTATGACGAGCTCCCCACTTCCGGCAACGACCTCGGTCGCGCATTCCGCGACCTTGAAATGGAGGCCAAGCTCCTTGAAGCAGCCCATAAACTTGGGCTTGGCGCACAGTTCGGCGGCAAGGCTTTCGCTCACGATATCAGAGTGATACGTCTTCCTCGTCACGGCGCTTCGTGCCCTGTCGGAATGGGAGTAAGCTGCTCTGCAGACCGTAATGTCAAGGCCAAGATAAACAAGGACGGCATCTGGCTCGAGCAACTCGACACCAATCCTCTTCGCCTGGTTCCCGAGCAGTATCTCAACAGCAAACACTCTACAGGTGTGAAGATAGACCTCAACCGCCCGATGAAAGAGGTTTGCGCAGAGCTCAGCAAATATCCTGTCTCTACTTTCCTCCTTTTGAAAGGAACAATCATCGTTGGCCGCGACATCGCCCACGCCAAACTGAAAGAGCGCATCGACCGCGGCGAGGGTCTTCCTCAGTATATGAAAGACCATCCCATTTATTATGCCGGCCCGGCCAAGACACCCGCAGGAATGCCTTCAGGCAGCTTCGGCCCCACAACTGCCGGACGTATGGACAGCTATGTGGATTTGTTCCAGGACAATGGCGGCAGTATGATTATGATTGCCAAGGGCAACCGCAGCAAACAGGTTACAGATGCCTGCAAGAAGCACGGTGGATTCTATCTTGGAAGCATCGGCGGCCCCGCAGCCAAACTTGCACAGGACAACATCAAGAAGGTGGAATGCCTTGAATATCCGGAGCTTGGAATGGAGGCCATTTGGCGCATTGAAGTGGAAGATTTCCCTGCCTTCATCCTCGTAGATGACAAAGGCAACGACTTCTTCGCCGACAAGATGTAGAACCCTCATTCCGAGGTAGTTGCGTCATTCTGAGCGACAGCGAAGAATCTCCACGAAAATCCTCAAAAGGTTGTTGCCAATAAACCTTTTGAGGATTTTTTCTTGCAGTATTTCAATATAAATATATAATTTTGTGTCTTAAAAGGTTAGTGGATGATAACCATTTAATTAAAAAATATGGCATCAGCATTACAGCCATCCAAAAACTCATCAATCAACTTGTTGTAAAAAACTATATAGAGAAGAATCCGACAGACAACACCTGGCGAGTAATCATAACCCCTTCGTTATAAAGGATTTGCACTACACCCGGCAGAGGGTGTGGCCGGCAAGGGTGCCCGTGTGCTTTCCTTCTGAGATTGCGTGCGCTCCGTTTACGAAAACGTGTTCGATACCGGTAGGGAAGGTGTGCGGATTGGCATAGGTTGCAAGATCCTTTATTGTATCGGGATTGAAGACAACCACGTCTGCAGCATACCCCGGAATCAGCAGCCCGCGGTTCCCGATATGAAGCCGTGAGGCGGGAAGGCCGGTGCACTTGTAGATTGCCGTAGCCATATCTACCACCTTCTCCTCGCGGACAAATTTCTCGAAGAAGCGGGGGAAGGTCCCATACGACCGCGGATGGGGAATCTCTTTGCTGAGGACACCTTCCGGAGAATAGACGCTCCCGTCGGATGCCGGCATCGAAAGCGGATGGGCATAAATCATATTCAGGTTTTCTTCTTTCATCGCAAATACCGCCATCTGCACGCCAAGTCTCTCTGTAACAAGTAGATGGTGAATCATTGGCCAAATATCGAGACCGGAAATTTCACAACACTCGGCAATGTTCTTTCCGGAATATTGTGCATTTTCGGGACGTGAGCAGGCGGCTATAAGGATTTTTTGAGCTCCTCCGAGCTGCTTCACACGATTTTCGGCATACTGCCCTATCGTTTTTTCTGTCACCGGATTGTCGAGCCTCGCAAGGATGTCGTCCGTTGAGCCGTCTCGCATATTGAGTGGGATAATGTTCGACAGCCCGGTGAAGAATGCCAGATAAGGATAGCGGTCAAAAGTAATATCGATACCACCGTTGCGTGCTTCATCAATAAGTTCAAGAAGGTGAGGAAGTTTGTGCCAGTTCGGTTCATTTTGGGCTTTCAAATGGGATATCTCCAATCTCGCTCCACTCTTGCGGGCAAAATCTATCGCCTCGGCGACCGCCTGCTCCACAAAATTGTCTTCATTCCGCATATGAATCGCGTAAAGGGCATCGTGTTTGGCCACCACCTTGCACAAGGCAATCATCTCTTCCACTGAAGCATACGAACCCGGGGCATATTCCAGCCCGAACGAGAGGCCGATTGCCCCCATCTCCAATTCTTTGTCCAGAATATTGCACATTTGCTCTATCTGCTCTTTCGTCGCAGGGATGTTCTTGTTGCCAACTACGCTGGAACGAAGGCTTCCCTGCCCGACGTAGCTTGCATAATTTATCCCTATCTTATTGTTGTCAAGCGCTGTGTAAAATCCGTCTATATCTTTCCAAAAAGGATTTCCCCAGCGGAGGCGCTCCTTGTTTGCCTCATAATATGCATCTGAATAGGGAAACGGAGAGTCACCGCAGTTGCCTCCGATGTCTGTCGTTACCCCCTGGAATATGCGGCTGTCCCCTTTGGGGGCCTCAAACAGATTGGTGTCCGTGTGGGAGTGTATGTCGATAAATCCCGGGCTCACCGCCATTCCTTTTGCATCGATTACCAAATCTGCACTTGAGCCGAGATCCTGCCCGATGGCCGCTATTTTCCCTTCGCGGATTCCCAAATCGCCTTTGATTGCAGGCTTGCCGTCGCCCGAATAGATTGTGCCGTTTTTGATTATCGTATCAAAATGATTGCGTGTGCATGCAGTTGCAAACGGTGAGAATGAAATTCCCAACGCTGCGGCTCCGAATGCCGATGTCTTGAAGAAATCCCTTCTATTCATATTATTTAGTTTTCTGAATCGAGTTTCAGGTTTGGTGTGTGCCACACTTTCATATCATCTTGCTCTCCATAAACGAGATATGCCTCAAATCCCATCTTCTGTGCAATCTCTTTTGCTGCATCAAGCCCCACAACCATAAGCCAGGTAGCATAAGCATCTGCTGTGGCGCCGTCTTGTGCTGATACTGTGGCACTTAGCAGAGTGTGCGTTACCGGATACCCCGTGAATGGATCTATCGTATGGGAATATTTCTCTCCGTCTTTCACATAAAATTTCCGATAATTTCCCGAGGTCACAAGGCCGCAGTCCGTGATGTTGAGGATATCCTGTTTCAACTCGCCCGAAGCGTTGTTTCCATCGACCGGTTTGTCTATCCACACGCGCCACGTCCCTTTCCGAGGGCTCTCTCCGGCGCAGACAATCTCCCCTCCAAGCTCTATGATATAATCTTTGCAGCCCTCTCTTTTCAGTATTCCGGCAAGGAGGTCGCAAGTGAATCCTTGGGCTATAGCATTGAAATTCAGTTTGATGCGAGAATCTTCCTTTTTGAGGTGTATCGTGCCGTCATCGTATTTTGCGAGAGATACCTTCTCCATCCCCACAAAAGACAAGACGCTGTCCACCTTCATCTTGGTTGCTGTCGTATCCTGTGAAAAACCAAATCCCCAAATGTCGAACAGGGGAGCCGCCGAAGGGTCGAATGCCCCGCCGCTGATGTCGTATATCCGTTTGGAGATTGTGAAAGTCTCAACAAAGATATCATCAAGGGGAATATCCTGATTGTCATTTACTCTTGAAAGGATAGATCCTTTGTTATAGCCCGAGATGGACATATCAACCGCCTTGAGCAAGGAATCTATCGAAGCTTCTACCGCTTTTATGTCTGAAGTATCTGGTAATCTGCAAGTTATGTTATATGTCCCCCCTTGCGCCTCGCCTGCGAAACGGGTGTAGTTGTCATAAGAATTAATACATCCGCAAAAGAAAAATGACGAAGCAAAAAGGAGCAAAAAAACAGAATGTCTATGATTGATTTTTATCATTTGGATGGCACGATTTTCGTTCCTGATTACGCAAAATTCCAAAAAAAAGTGCATATTTGCAAGTTATAAATTGAAATGATGAATAACTGTAAGAAATATTTATGGATGCTGGTGGCCGCATTGTCGCTTTTCTGTGCGGTTGCCTGCAACAAAGAAGAGGAAGAGGAGGAGACAAAGCCTTCAATGACCGGCACAATCAAATTTGATTTGCCGACATACATTCCGATAAATGAACTCAGACAATTGACCGCATCCGGAATCACCTATCCCGAGAAAGTGGACTACAAATGGATGATAAAGGCGATGTATTCCGATACCCTTTATGGTGAGTCGGTCATAGTCCGTTTTCCCGATTCGCTCGGAACATTCGTTGTGACCTCCTTGGCCACAGCCGATGGCTATTATGTTTCGACCACTTCCAAGGAGACCACTACCGTAGATACCACAGCTCTAATCGGCTCCCTTCAGGGATTGTCGGTGGCATCATCGTATTTTGTAGATCCGAGAGATAAAAAAACTTATGGTTATGAGACGATTGGCAAGCTCGATTGGTTTACCGAAAACCTTGCTTGGGAGGGGTGCGGAGCTCCTTTCAAGTCGTCTGAAATTATGACACATATCTTCGGAAGATACTATTCTTGGAACGAAGCTACTGGCGGCGTTTCAGCTGATGGCCTCGGCGCCGGTCCTCAGGGGGCCTGCCCTCCCGGCTGGAGTGTCCCCACCAATGCAGACTGGGTTGATTTGGCGACTGCTATGAACGATGGCAAAGAATTGAAGTTCCATGATTTATGGGTTGAAATCGGAGAAAGGGCCTCTGCCATCGCTTATTTTAATGAAACCAAGATGTGGGAATATTGGCCTGATAATCTCCATACAAACGATTTCTATTGGAACGGCTTGCCTTGCGGATACTCTTTGCAGAACAATGGCAATTTCAAGGGAATATATGAATACGGAATGTGGTGGAGTGCCACCGAGAAGGATGCTTCCAAGGCGTATTACAGATATATCTACATGAAGGAGTCCAGTTTCCCTGCTTCATACGGCGCCAAAAATGATTACGGTATGACCGTGAGATGTGTGAGAATCGCCTCCGAATAGACGAGTTATATGAGAAACAAGTTTCTGACTGATAGTCAAATAACCGCTGTGGAGCAGGCAATAGGGCAGGCTGAGAAAAAGACCTCTGGTGAGATTCGTGTCCGTCTTGAGCCCAGATGTCTCTCCAACCCCGTGAAGCGGGCGGTGAAGGTGTTCTATAAACTTGGAATGGATAAGACAAAGAATCAGACCGGTGTGCTTGTATATGTTGCCCATAAATCGGGGAAGATTGCCATAGTTGGAGACAAGGGGATCAATGAGGCTGTCGGAGAAGGCTTTTGGAACGGCATCATTGCAAATCTCTCGACATCATTCAGTTGCGGAGAGCGTCAGAAAGGGCTTTGTGATGCAGTGTTGGCTGTCGGTGAGGCTTTGAAACAATATTTTCCATATCAAGACGACGATGAAAACGAACTTCCGAATGAAATATCTGTGGGGCGTTTGTAGACGGTCTGCACTGGTGGTTTTGTTGCTGACATTGTCGTTGGCGGCCGCAATGGCACAGATACCCGCCAAGCCCAATCCACCGCGTCTTGTGAACGATTTTGCCGAAATTTTTACGGCATCAGAGCGGCAGATTCTTGAAAATCGTTTGGTGGCATTTGACGATACCACTTCAAATCAGATAGTTATAGTTACTGTCAACGATCTTGGCGGATACGACAAGGCCGAGTTTGCCATTCGTCTCGGCACGGAATGGGGTGTGGGGACGGAGAAGCACGATAATGGTCTGGTGATACTGATTAAGCCAAAGACATCGTCCTCGAGAGGAGAATTGTTCATATCTGTGGGATATGGTCTCGAGGGAGTTGTTCCAGATGCCGTTGCAAAGAGAATTACTGACGAGAGGCTGATTCCCCATTTTATGGAGAATGACTACTACGGAGGAGTGGAGGATGCGCTCAGTGTTCTTATGCCGCTACTTGCCGGAGAGATATCCGAAATCCCCCACCGCGAGGGAGACGATGATGACACAGCGATTTTTATTCTCTTTTTTATACTAATCGTATTGATTGTGTACCTCAAGATGAGTAATGGAGGCGGAGGTATCACAATCTCGAGCCACGGTGGAGGTTATTCCGGCGGCGTCTTCTCCGGTGGAAGTTTTGGTGGAAGTTCCGGAGGATTCGGAGGGTTTGGCGGCGGCAGCTTCGGTGGTGGCGGTGCCGGTGGCAGTTGGTAATCCCAGAAGTTGTTCTTATGCGTAAGTTTGCGATTATACTCTCGGTCATTCTGCTTGGCTCTTTTACGGCTCTGGCGCAGGATACCGTGAGGATTGCGTTCATTGGAGATGTGATGTGCCACCAACGGCAGCTCGAGTACGCATACGATTCATCATCAAAAAGTTACAATTTCGATTCTTATTTTGCCCATATCAAGCCGTTTTTCGAGCGCGCCGATTTTGCAGTTGCAAATATGGAATTTACCGTGGGTGTCACCCCTTACACCGGTTACCCCTGCTTCTCTGCGCCGGCCGAACTCCCTCTGAAGGCAAAGGAGGCCGGTATAGATTTGTTTATGATGGCAAACAACCATATCTGCGACAAGGGAAAAAGGGGACTTGACAGCACTATGGCAATCTACAGCCGTCTGCAAGTCCCGCATATCGGAGCCTATGCTTCAGATTCTGTGGAAGTGGCTGATAATCCATATCTTGTGAATATCCGAGGAATCAATGTCGCTTTCTTGAATTTCACTTATGGCACAAACGGCATTTCTGTGCCTTCTCCATATCGTGTAAACAAATTGGACTCGTTGCATATCCGTCAGACGATTGCGCGGGCAAAGGAGCGTGGCGCGGAATTCATTATTGCTATGCCCCATTGGGGAGAGGAATATTCAATCAACTGCAACCAATCTCAGCGGAAGTGGGAAGCTTTCCTTTATCGCGAAGGGGTAAATGCCGTAATCGGCTCGCATCCGCATGTGGTTCAGGAGGTTGAGTATGGAGCTGGCCGTTTCACGGTCTTTTCTATGGGGAATTTTATCTCCAATATGAGCATAAAATTTGGTCAGATAGGGATGCTCGTGGAGCTTGTGTTGACTGTCGATGACGAGAAAGTTTTGGATGTGCTTCCTCCGGAGGTGACATATCTTTGGTGTGGCCGTGGCGGCCTGATGGAGAAAAACTACTCCGTGGTACCGATAAGGGATTATCTCGACAGTGCAGACCACTTTCTGGTCAAGGCGCAGCATCAGAAGATGGTGCGTGAATGGAACGAACTTGTGAAAAAACTGAATATAGAATAGATGGATATCGAAAAGAGAATTGTTTTACAGGAGATTGACCCCGTGGAGATTTATGGGGTCAACAACAAATTGTTTGATTTTTTTGTTTCGCGCTTCCCGAAGGTAAGGGCTGTGGCGCGCGGTGCGGAGATTTTCATTGTAGGGGCAGAGGACGACATCGCTGCATTTGAAACGAAGCTCAATGCGTTGATAGCCAAAAAGATGACAAAGCGTTCGCTCACTATGTACGATGTGGAATCGCTCTTTGAGAATGGTGGCGGCCACGACGACGAAGTGGGGATGGTGGATATGGAAGATAGCCGCGAATATACTATCGTCTATGGCGTTGACGGACACGTTGTAAGGGCGAAGACAAAGAATCAGAAGAAACTGGTGAGGGAGTATTACAAGAACGATTTGCTGTTTGCTCTGGGGCCTGCCGGCACCGGAAAGACTTATACCGCTATTGCATTAGCTGTCAGAGCATTAAAAAACAGAGAAGTCAAGAGATTGATTCTTACCAGACCGGCTGTCGAAGCGGGAGAGCGTTTGGGATTCCTTCCGGGAGATATGAAGGAAAAGCTCGATCCATATCTCCAGCCACTCTACGATGCCTTGCAGGATATGATTCCCGCAAAGAAACTCCAGACCTTTATGGAAGACGGCACAATACAGATTGCTCCGCTCGCTTATATGCGCGGCCGCACCCTCGATAGGGCATTCGTGATTCTGGACGAGGCACAGAATACCTCTCTCGGCCAGCTCAAGATGTTCCTCACCCGAATGGGATGCGATGCGAAATTTATCGTGACAGGCGATGCTACCCAGATAGACCTTCCTCGCAAAAGCGATTCGGGATTGCTCAAAGGGGTGGGGCTCGTGAAGGACATAAGGGGGGTAAGTGTAGTGGAATTTGGCAAGGAAGATATTGTGCGTCACCCACTTGTATCAAAAATCATTGAAGCGTTTGAAAACGACAAAGAAAATTGCTAAATTCGCGTTTTGGAAAAAAGGCAAGAAATGAAATCGATAAAAGTCATCACTGCGTTGCTCGCTTCAATGTGCTTACTGAGCAGTTGCGATTTCTTCCGCAAAATTGTCGGCAAGCCCACCTCAGAGGAGATTGAAAAACTCAAGTTAGAGGTAGCCATAAGGGAGAGGGCTCAGCGCGATTCTCTCGCTGCTGCCAGGACCCTTACCGCGGATAAAGCCCCTATGGAGGCGGAGTTTGCGGCAAAAGACAATTTGGACAAGGAATATTATGTCGTGCTCGGAAGTTTCAAGGTTCCGGAAAATGCAGCCAAATTCAAAGATTATCTCGAGAAGAAAGGATACGAAATCAAAGAAGTGCGCTTCACAAATGGCTATAATGTTATAATGACTTGTGGAACAAATAATTATCGCGAGGCATACGGGAAGATGGTGGAGTTTATGGAGTTTCAGTTCTGTCCCGATGACATCTGGATATACGGCAAATCACAGAATTTACACGAATAAATCAATAAAACTATCATGATTAAAACAACAGCTTTTACAGAAAAACACATTGCTCTCGGGGCAAAGATGGCTCCATTTGCAGGTTATAATATGCCGATTGAATATGTCGGCATAAATGAAGAACACGCCACTGTACGCAATGGCGTAGGCGTTTTTGACGTTTCGCACATGGGCGAAATCTGGGCAAAGGGACCGAATGCATACAAGTTTCTCCAATATGTATCTTCAAACGATATCAGCGTCCTCTTCCCGGGCAAGGCACAATACACTTGCTTCCCGAATGGCAAGGGCGGCATCGTGGATGACTTTATCGTTTATTGCGTTGATAGCGAGACATATCTCCTTGCTGTGAATGCTGCAAACATAGAGAAAGACTGGAATCACCTTTGCGCAATTGCTCCCAAGTTCGATATGACTCCGGGCAAGGAGCTCTACAACGCTTCTGACGAAATCTGCCAGCTCGCCATCCAGGGCCCTAAAGCTATGGAAGTGATGCAGAAGATTTGCGACGAGGATGTGATGTCTATGGAATATTATACTTTCAAGAAACTCACCGTTGCAGGCATTCCTAACGCAATCCTCTCTACCACAGGTTATACCGGCAGCGGCGGATGCGAAGTTTATGTTGCAAACGAAGACGGCGACAAGCTTTGGAAGGCCGTGTTCGAGGCAGGTGCAGAGTTCGGCATCAAACCTATCGGTCTCGGTGCACGCGACACCCTTCGTCTCGAAATGGGTTTCTGCCTCTATGGCAATGACATTGACGACACCACCTCACCTCTCGAGGCAGGTCTCGGCTGGATTACCAAATTCAACGACACAAAGGGCGACTTCATCGACCGCGACTATATGCTTCAGCTTAAAGCAGATGGCATCAAACGCAAACTCGTTGGTTTTGAGCTTGTTGACAAGGGTGTAGCCCGTCACGGATATGACATCTGCGATGCAGAGGGCAATGTAATCGGCCACGTCACTTCAGGTACAATGGGCCCTTCAGTGAAGAAGGCAATCGGTATGGGCTATGTAAACACTCCGTTCAACAAAGTTGACAGCGAGATTTTCATAAGCGTCCGCGGCCGTCTGCTCAAGGCAAAGGTTGTGAAGATGCCTTTCTACAAAAAGTAAATTTTGTTCGACAATAGAGATGAAAGTCGTGCAACTCTTGCACGACTTTTGTTTATATTTGCCCGACTGACAAATCTTGTTTTGATGAAAAGAATCGTATCTCTGCTTGTTCTTGCACTGATTTCTGCCGGGCTTTATGCCCAAGACTTGGAATATATCCTCAAGAAGGATGTGGAATATCTCTGCAATGACCGTCTGCAAGGGCGCAAGGCCGGTTCGGATGGGGAAAGGCAGGCAGCTATGTACATCCACGGAAGGTTGACTAATGCCGGAGTCACAATGCTTTCCGGCAAAGATGGAGACAAGTTTTCGGTTGTGAATGAGAAGGGTGATACGGTTTCTTCCCGGAATGTTATAGGAATAATTGAAGGGTACGATCCAAGGCTCAGGGAGGAGTATATCGTGGTGGGGGCAAGGCTTGACCATCTTGGCACCAGCAAAATGACGTCAAACGGCAGGGTGGTGACGCAAGTTTATCCGGGGGCAGATGCCTCAGCAAGTGGAGCGGCTGCTCTATGTGCTGTGGCCGAGATACTTGCAGGAGAAAGGATATTTTTGCGACGCTCCATCATCTTTGTGGCGTTCGGCGCAAGCGAAGAGGAGTTTGCCGGATCAAGATATTTTCTGACAGGATTTTCTGATGCGCCGGCCAAAATCAAGATGATGCTGAATCTCGATATGCTCGGGCGCGGAAACGGGTCGAATCCGTTCAGGATATTCTCTCCCGTAAAAAAGAGCGATGTTCAATCGACAATGGCTTATATCCTTGAGAATGAGTCGGTAACCACCGTTCCTACAATTGGCTCGGGGACAATAAATCCGTCTGATTATATCCCGTTCCACCAACAGAAGATTCCTGCCGTGATATTTTCCACCGGCATTTCAAAGGAGTACCGCACCATCCGGGATGTGCCCGCCCTAATCGATTATTGCAATCTCGCGGCCGAATCAATCTATATTGCGGCATTTGTCAAATCTGTGGCACAGAAGGATTTGCTGTTTCCGTCTCGGGTTGCATCCGGTTTTGACGACATTGAGCCAGATTATTATGCACCATCCGATTGCGATGTCCGTCCAAAATTTTTCCACAACAGCGAGGCGTATTTCCTTGAAGCGTGGGTTTACAAGTATCTCAAATATCCCGATGCAGCGGTCGATAAAGGGATTCAGGGTATCGTGAACGTCTCTTTCATTATCGAGACCGATGGCAGGGTGACAAATGTGAAAGTGGAGAAGAGCGTCCATAAACTTCTTGATGATGAGGCGGTTAAAGTTGTTTCGGTTTCTCCCAAGTGGAGTCCGGGAGAGATTTCGAAAAAGAAGGTCCGTACCAAGGTTGTCATCCCTGTGGAATTCCGCCTCACCCGTGGTAGGTAAGCGTTCATCAAACAAAAATTCTATTTACGGCGTAATTTTTGCATATTATTTAAATTTTTTGCAAACTTTGCAGTTCAGTTTTGACAACAACGATTATAACGCAATAAAAATTTTAGATAATGAAAAGAGTATGTGTGATAATAGGTATTCTTTGCGCAAGCATTTCGCTTTCGGCTCAGAATAATACTACGTCGCAAACGAGAACACAGTCAGAGCAGAGTACCCAGAACGTGCAGGCTACAACAAGTAATGGAGAAAATGCCAAAAAGAATCAGAACCAAGTGAGAAACAATTGGTTCATTACTGCATCCGGCAATGCCCAGTTTTATTTTGGCGACCACAATTCACAAGCTACTTTCGGTCAGCTGATAGCTCCGGGTGCTACACTTGAAGGTGGTAAATGGTTCAACAACATCGTAGGTTTCAAGGCAGGTGTTCATTATGGGCTTTCAAGGGGCGCAACACAGAACGGTGCTCACTCTACAGGAGCTGAACTTCCGGGCAAAGGCGGTCCGGGCTATTGGCTCAAAACACAGAGATTCCCTTATATAAATGCCCAGGCAGATGTTGTTTTGGATATCATCAATATCTTTGCAAATGACCCTTACAGGACAGTCAAACTCTTGGGATATATCGGCCCCGGTGTTGCACACACTTGGGACAATCCCAAAGCAACAAGTTTCAGCGGCAATGCAGGGCTCACTTGCGCGATTGCCCTCACCCGCAATCTTGATTTCAACGTAGGAGTTGATGGCACTATCGTAGGCGACGGCTTTGACGGCGAGCCTGGTGGAAGGCCTCTTGAAGGCACTATTGCCCTCAACCTCGGCCTTACTTGGAATTTCTTGAAGTAGATTGTATTATAGAATGAATGAGATTAATCCTGCGAGCTGAAACTCGCAGGATTTTTTTTCTACTATTCGACAATAATTATTTACCTCTTTTTCTTACATTTGCACACGAATGTATCGTTAAGAAAAAGAAATGAATTTAGTAGCAATAGTTGGCCGTCCGAACGTGGGCAAATCCACCCTTTTCAACCGCCTTGTGGGTATGCGTCAGGCGATTGTGGATGAGACGGCAGGTGTGACAAGAGATCGCCATTACGGCACATGCGAATGGTGCGGCAATGAATTTTCCGTTGTGGACACGGGCGGTTTCACTGTCAATTCAGATGACGTTTTTGAAGAGGCAATCCGCCGTCAGGTGATGATAGCCATAGAGGAGAGCGACCTTATCCTGTTTTTGGTGGAGGTTGGCACGGGCATTACCGATTTTGACCAGGAGATAGCATCTATTCTGCGCCGTACCGACAAGCCGGTGGTTCTTGCTGTAAATAAGGTGGATACGGGAGAAAAGATGTATGGCACATACGATTTTTACCGTCTCGGTCTCGGAGATCCGTGGAGCATCGCAGCCGCCACGGGGAGCGGCACCGGAGACCTTCTCGACGAGATAGTCCGCCTTCTTCCCAAAGACACTGCAATCGTCGATGAAGAGGAGAAGAAGATTCCCAATATCGCAATAGTGGGTAAGCCGAACGTGGGCAAATCTTCCCTTACCAATGCCCTTTTGGGAGAGGAGAGAAATATCGTCACTCCGGTTGCCGGTACTACAAGAGATTCCATATCAACCTATTACAATAAATACGGCCACGAGTTTAACTTGATTGACACCGCTGGTTTGCGTCGCAAGAACAGAGTTAAAGAAGATCTTGAATTTTACTCCGTGATGCGCAGTATCCGTGCCATCGAAAACTCCGACGTCTGCATCCTGATGGTGGATGCGCAATCGGGTCTGGAGGCGCAGGATATGGCAATCTTCAATATCATAAACCGCAACAAGAAAGGGTGCGTGGTGGTTGTGAACAAGTGGGATACCGTTGAAGGGAAGACCGCCAACACTATGAAAGAATTTACGGAAGGAATCAAGCACCGCCTTGCACCAAACGACGACGTTCCCGTCATCTTCACCTCTGTAATCAACAAACAGCGCATCATGGACGTGCTGAATGCCACCGCAATGGTTTATGAAAATTATTCCAAAAAGATTCTCACTTCCCGCCTGAATGAGGCGATGCTGCCGGAAATAGAGAATTATCCGCCGCCTGCTTGGAAAGGCAAATTTGTGAAAATCAAGTATATAATACAGCTTCCCACTCCTTGCCCATCGTTTGCGTTTTTCTGCAATCTGCCGCAGTATGTGCGTGAGCCGTACAAGCGTTTTCTCGAAAACAAGCTCAGAGAACATTTCGATTTTACAGGGTGTCCCATCCAGGTGTTCATAAGACAGAAATGACAATATGGTTGCGATAAAGAAATATCTGAAAGAGTATTCGCTCCTTGTGCTCGGCTGCTTCATCTTCTCGGCTGGCGCGGTGATGTTCGTGGAGCCCTACGGATTTGCGCCGGGGGGGACATACGGCCTTTCAATGGTTTTCCACCACCTTTGGGGGTGGCGCACGGAAGTCACGGCTCTTTGTATGGATATTCCGCTGCTCATTATAGGCATTTTGGTCATCGGCCGCAAGTTTGGGGTGAAGACTCTCATTTGCACGCTGCTTCTGCCGGCGTTTATGTGGCTTATGCACACGATATATGGCTACAATTCATTGATAGAGCCGGATGTTACCGATATCTCTCTCTTTGACAATCAGATACTTGCAGCGATATTCGGCGCCATTGTATATGGTGTGGGGCTTGGGTTGATTTTCAAGTCGAGAGCCACTTCGGGCGGTTCGGACATCTTGGCAATGATTGTAAACAAGTATTTTCATTTACCCCTCGGAACTTGCATCATCATCGTTGATGGCATAATCACCCTATCCACCGTGATTGCTTTCAAGGATTGGACGCTGCCTATGTACTCTTGGATTATTATATATGTCGAGAGCAAGGTGATAGATTTCATTGTTGACGGAGCTCCGTCGAAGACAATGATGATAATCACAAACAATGTAGATGAAGTGAAAGATATCATAATCAACGAGTTGGGGCGAGGCGCAACCCTTATCCCCGCAAGAGGGATGTTTCAGGGGGTTGACCGCGATATCTTGTATGTAGTGCTTACCCGCAAGGAGATGATATCGCTCCGCTACAAGATTGCGGATATAGATCCGAGGGCATTCATCAATGTCATCGATTCAAGTGAAATTCTCGGAGAAGGTTTTAAAAATATAAAAGAGTAATTATTATGCAAAGTATCAGTACTATCGGAGTGCTTACCTCAGGCGGGGATGCTCCCGGAATGAATGCGTGTGTTCGTGCCGTCACCAGAGCGGCAATTTATCAAGGCTGGAAAGTCTATGGAATCTACAGGGGCTGGGAAGGGCTCATCGGCGGAGATCTCAAGGAATTTACGACAGAGAGTGTCAGCAGCACCATTCAGCGCGGTGGCACAATCCTCAAAACTGCACGCAGCGAGGCTTTCCGTACTCCCGAGGGGCGTGCAAAAGCGTTTGAGACCATCAAGAGATATAATATTGACGCTTTGATTGTGATTGGCGGAAACGGTTCTCTTGCGGGGGCAGACCAGCTCGCCCGTGAATTTGACCTTCCCGTTATCGGTATCCCCGGCACGATAGACAACGACCTTTACGGTACTGACCTCACTCTCGGTTATGACACGGCGTTGAATACGATTATGAAGTGTGTGGACAACATCCGCGACACCGCCACAAGCCACGACCGTATCTTCTTCGTGGAGGTTATGGGTCGAGATGCGGGCTTCCTTGCCCAGAACAGTGCTATCGCAGCAGGTGCGGAAGCTGCCATTATACCTGAGGAAAATACTGATATTGACCAACTTGAACAGTTTATCGAGCGCGGTATCCGCAAGAGCAAGAACAGCAGTATCGTCCTCGTTTCCGAGAAAGATGGTGGTGCGATGCACTACGCCGAGCGTGTCCGCACAGAGTATCCTCAGTTTGACGTGCGTGTCTCCATCCTCGGGCACCTCCAGCGCGGCGGCTCGCCCACAGCACAGGACCGTATCCTCGCGTCCCGTATGGGAGTTGCCTCAATCGAGGCCCTCGTGGAGGGACAGCGCAACGTGATGATTGGCGTCAAGAACGACGAAATCGTATATGTTCCCATCGCAAAGGCTATCAAGATAGACAAGCCAATCGCAAAGGAACTCATAAATGTCCTTTCAATTCTTTCAATATAACGATTATGAAAAACAAATTGTCCGTTTTCTGTGCGCTGGTCATTGCAGCCACACTCCTTGCCGGATGTAAAGGGGGAGACAAGGTAAAAATCGCCGACAACCCCACGGCGGCACAAGTCGAAGAGTATATCCGAGCCGTAAACGATAAAGGATATATTTCCATTTCGGTTGACGAAATGATTGTGGATCAGTCAAATCCGGGATGTATGGATGTAAAGGGACAGATTAAGACCAGCCGGAGGGTTGAGCAGGAAGATCTCTTCAAAGTGGCAAACTGCACCCATCCTGCCGGATTGGGCGGATTTTATCTGGATCGTGCTTCGGATGACGACTGCATCTGGAACTATACTCTCAAAGGGTTGATAAAAGGAAATGAAAGCGGAAATGCCGTCATCAAGGTGAGGGCAAGTGAGATAGGCTTCAGCGAAGACGCCGCCGCCACTTTCGAGGTTCCGGGTAAAAGCGAGTTTAAAGTGTTGAGAGTAAGGGATGTAATGGGCAATGAGCGCTATGTGGAAATCCTTTTCTCACAGCCTCTCGACAGAAATGCCGACTATTCCGGCCTCGCTTCAATCAAGGGTGTTACGAGCGAAAGAATCGTAACCGACAAAAACAGCCTCAGAATCTATTACGACAATATCGAAGCCGACGAATACCAGGTTGAGATTTCGGACAAGATTGCCGCATACAATTCTGCCCGTCTCGGTGTGACAACTACCGAAATAGTTGCCAGAATGCAGGATTTTCCGTTCGTATCGCTTGACTTCAAGGGGAGCATTCTTCCGGACCAGAAGCGTCTCGAACTTCCTTTCACTGCCGCAAACCTTGCCGCAGTAGATTTGAAGGTGATTGAGATTTATCCGGAAAATATCCTTATGTTCTTGCAGGAGAACAACTTGAATGGTTCATTCGACCTCAGGGGCAACGGTCGTCTTGTCTATAAGCAGACTATTCCCCTCGATGGGGAAAATCTCCACAGGGCCAATAAATACTCAATAGACCTTTCGGAGATGTTCAAGAGAAATTCCGGAGCTATATACAGGGTAGTCCTTTCTTACAGATACGAGTATTCGCTTTACAATAAGGATGTTGCGACAGCTATGGATGGTATCCGCAACTATATTGCGGGATTTGGCTACAAGGGTGTGACCAAAGAGGATAATGAAGAGTGGGACGAGACTTCCCGCTACTATTATCAGAATTATATCGATTGGGAGAATTACAAATGGAGCAAGATAGAAGATCCCGAGCATCCTTCATATTATATGGAGAGCGACAGGATGCCGAGCGTCAATCTACTTGCCACAAATATAGGTATCATTGCCAAGTCTTTGGACAACAATAAGATATGGGTTGCTGTCAACGACATCCTCTCTTCCGGCTCAATATCGGGGGCTGAGGTTACGGCATACAATTATCAGATGCAGCCGATTGCAAAAGGTAAGACAGACGGCGATGGATTCGCATTGCTCGAGACTTCAAACAAACCATTTGTGGTCACTGCCAAGAAAGGGAAGTCAATCAGTTATCTGAGAGTTGCATCGGGTACAGAAAATTCCCTCTCACGCTTTGACGTGGGCGGAATCGTATATAAGAGCGGCATCAAGGGATTCGCATACGGCGAGCGTGGCGTGTGGAGCCCTGGCGACACCCTTCATCTCGGTTTCTTCGTGATGGACAATGCCAATTCAATCCCTGACGGCCATCCAGTGGTGATTGAGCTCTTCAATCCTCAGGGACAGCTCCAGATGAGAAAGGCATCCGAAAAGATGGAGCATGGTCTTGCCGTGTTTAATATCCCTACAAGGAAAGACGATCCCACAGGGGTTTGGAATGCATACTTCAAGATTGGCTCGACTTCGTTCCACAAAGCTCTCAGAATAGAGGATGTAAAGGCTAACCGCTTGAGTATCAAGCTTGATGTTCCGAAAGTGCTCCAGGCATCGGAGACAGTCCGCACTTCAGTGGCTTCAAACTGGCTCACAGGTCCGGCCGCAAAGGGGCTGAAGGTGAAAGTGGATATGACGCTTCGCAACACGGGGAGCGGATTCGACAAATACAAAGGATATGTCTTCAACAATCCCGCAACCGATTTCGTATCATCTGAATCGGAATTGTACTCAGGTGTGCTGAACGAGGCCGGAGAGGCAACTATGTTCTGGAACCTCCCTCAGACCAATACAGCTCCGGGTATGTTGAGCGCGACTGTCGTAACACGCGTTATGGAACAGGGTGGAGACGAGAGTGTTGTGACCGACAAGGTGCTCTACTCGCCATACAGCGCATACGTGGGCATCAAGGTGCCGGAGGGTAAGAACGGCTATATCGATACCGATAAGGAACACGCTATAGATTTCGTTGTGATTGACAAGGACCAGAATCCCGTAGCAGGTCACAAGATAGAGTATTTTGTTTACAAACTCGATTGGAGATGGTGGTGGGAGAGTGCGTCAGAGAGTCTTGATTCTTATGTAAACGGTTCATACTCAAAGCCTTTTACAAAGGGTGCATCTACTTCAAGCAACGGAAAACAGAGTATCACAGTGAAAGTTCCGGCCAAAGAATGGGGACGCTATCTCATCTTTGTGAAAGACAAGACCAGCGGACACGCCGCCGGTGCAATTGCCTATTTTGATTGGCCTTCTGAGAGTGGCCGCAACAGCCGCAAGGACCCTACCGCCGCCACAATGATTACTTTCAACAGCGACAAGAGTGCATACAAGGCAGGGGAGAAGGCTACAATCTCCATCCCCGCTTCAGATGGAGCGATGGCTCTCGTTTCTCTCGAGAACAGCCGTGGAATCCTCGGCAGCAAGTGGGTTAAGGGTTCCTCAAACGGTGAAATTAAATATCAGTTCACCATTACTGAGGATATGGCTCCCAACTTCTATGTTCACGTGTCAATGCTCAATCCTTATGAAAAGACCAAAGACGGCTCACCTGTAAGACTTTACGGAGTTCAGCCCATTGAGGTTTCAAACGAGTCGTCACATATCACTCCGGTAATCACCATGGCAGATGCCGTGGCTCCGGGCGAGGAATTTACAGTCAAGGTGAAGGAAACTTCGGGCAAGCCGATGGCTTATACCCTTGCAGTGGTGGATGAAGGATTGTTGAGCCTTACATCATTCAAGACTCCGAATCCCTGGAACGAGATGTA
>JABUTQ010000095.1 GCA_021443605.1 Bacteroidales bacterium
CAGAACGCTTTTGCCGAAATCAATCTCGACTTTGTGGGAGAACACTCGATTCCGGTGGTCAGGAGACTCAGCGGAGGAGGTGCTGTCTTTCACGATTTGGGGAACATCAACTTCACGTTTATAGATACGCGAGAGGGGAACGAAGACACCCTCGCAATGTTCGCCCGCTTTACCGCGCCAATCATCAAAGCTCTTGATAATATGGGGATTAACGCTGTATTGAGCGGAAGAAACGATATCACGATAGACGGACAAAAAATTTCGGGCAATGCGATTTATCTTGGAAAGAACCGCGTGCTCCAGCACGGCACTCTGCTGTTCGATGCCTCGATGGAACACCTTTCGGGGGCTCTGAAATCGCGTCCGGAGAAGTTCACCGGCAAAGCGGTGCAGTCTGTCCGAAGCCGCGTGACAAATATCCGGAGCCACCTTGCACACGATATGGACGTGCAGCAGTTTATGGATTATCTTGGAAAGAGTGTTGCGGAAGAGGCCGAGAAATACAGTTATTCCGCAAATGACAAGGCAGCGATTGAAGCGCTTGCGAATCGCAGATACAGAACGGATGAGTGGAACTACGGTCACTCCCCCACTTATAATTTTTCAAGGACAATCAAGTTTCCTTCCGGATTGATAGAATTATATCTCACTGTGACAAAAGGAGTTATCCAAAAGATTGACATTCACGGAGATTATTTCTTCACCCGCCCCACAACGGATTTCTGCCAAGCGATTGAAGGGTGTCCCCACACAAAAGAAGAAATCACCCGCAGGATTAACGAACTCCCCACGAGTGATTTCTTTAATGGTGCAACGGCAGAGGAACTCGTGCCGCTGTTTTTTATTTGAAGCGTTTCTCCTTTACCGAAACGAGTTTCTCTTTAAGGATACCTGCGCATTCTACAATGGCATTCTCAAAGGTGTCGGCGTTCTTTTCTACAACCACCTCGCTGCCCGGAATCAGCACGCGCACTTTCACGTTTTTGTTGTCGTGGTCTGCGAGCAGGGAGAGTATCACCTCACATCTGACAATGTCTTCGTAGTACTTGTCAATCTTTCCCAACTTCTTGTCAATGAAATCCAACAATTTCTGGTCTGCGTCAAATTTGACCGATTGTACTTTAATTTCCATTTTTACCTCCGTTTTTTGCTCTTGGATGAGCGGTTAAATATGTCTTTTTCAATTGTTCGAATGAGTTGTGCGTATAAACCTGTGTTGCAGCCAATGACGAATGTCCGAGAACCTCTTTGATGCTGTTCAAATCTGCCCCGTTGTTGAGGAGATGAGTGGCGAGCGAATGTCGGAGCACATGTGGCGTCTTTCTGCCTGTAAAACCTTCTATACCTGTAAGTTCATCCTTTACAACATTATTTATAAGCGCCGGATAAATAGGTTTCCCCTTGTCCGTAAGGAAGAAGAGGCTGTCGTTTGACGGAAACTCCTCCCTAATTCTTTTCAAATATACTAAAATATATTCACAAATCAAATTCGGGATGGGAATTTCTCTCTCTTTGTCACCTTTTCCGATGATACGAAACACCTGCCTCCCCTTGTCAAATTGGTCGATTTTCAGGCCGCAAAGCTCGGCACGACGCATCCCTGTGGCATACAACAGCATAATAATCATTCTGTTGCGAAGGTGGATATATCCTTCTTTCCCTTCAAAGTCGTTTTGGCGCAAATCGAAATAGCCGGCAAGTGCTTCCTGTGTAAAAAATTGAGGAAGTCTGTGTTCTTCTTTCGGGCGGAAGACTTTGTGGACGGGATTGGAAGTCATCAGACCGACTTTTACGAGATAACCACAGAAGCTGCTAAGGGCAGAGAGCTTGAGGTTCATCGTCCGGGAGGTAAGGCCGTTTTCAAGCCCATTGGCCACGAAACCCCTTATTGTCAGGGGATTGAAGGATTCCAATTCCTGTGATTGATTGAGAGAATCGAGATCTTTGCTTTCTGGATAGACAAAAGCGTAGTATTCCCGGATGGTATCGGCATAGATTGCCTGCGTCCGGGGGGAATACCGCTTCTGGGCTCCGATATGGGATATGAAATCGTCTGAAAGCATTAAATTGTTATCTATTCGTGAAGATCCTTCGCTTCGCTTTTCGTCATTCTGAGGGCGCAGCCCGAAGAATCTTATCGGAGAACCATTATTCGTGGAGATCCTTCGCTTCGCTCAGGATGACGGAACGGTCGCTCAGGATGACGGAACGGTCGCTCAGGATGACGGAACGATCGCTCAGGATGACGGAACGGTCGCTCAGGATGACGGGGCTGGTTCTCAAGATGAAAGGGCATCCTCCACGACGGAGTCGTCTGCGATATTCGGGAGGGTGACCTTCAGCAGAGGGGTGCGCTCCATCTCGCGCTTTATGGCAAACATCGCCCCCTTGTTGCGGGCCCAGCTACGGCGGGCAATACCATTATTGACATCCCAATGGAGCATCTCGCGTATCCGGACATCGGCCTCCTCGCTGCCATCTATTACCATTCCAAAGCCTCCGTTGATAACCTCGCCCCAGCCTACGCCGCCGCCGTTATGTATTGATACCCAGGTAGCTCCGCGGAAAGAGTCTCCGATGACGTTCTGCACTGCCATATCAGCGGTGAGGTTCGAGCCATCATAGATATTGGATGTCTCGCGATACGGAGAGTCAGTGCCTGACACATCGTGATGGTCTCGGCCAAGGACAATGGGAGCACTCACCCGCCCTTCGCGAATGGCTTTGTTCATAGCTAGGGCAATCTTGGTGCGCCCCTCGGCATCGGCATAGAGTATCCTGGCTTGAGAGCCCACAACGAGGTGATTCTCAGCAGCTTTTCGAATCCAATGAATATTGTCCCTAAGTTGTGAGGAAATCTCTGCGGGGGCAGTTTTGAGAATCTCTTCCTGAATCTCCACTGCGATGCTATCTGTCTGAGCCAAATCTTCCGGCTTAGACGATGTGCACACCCAGCGATAAGGGCCGAATCCGTAATCAAAATAGAGCGGCCCCATAATATCCTGAACATAAGAGGGATAACGGAAAGTACCATCTTTCTTCAGCACATCAGCTCCGGCACGGGAAGATTCCAAAAGGAAGGCATTTCCGTAGTCGAAGAAATACATCCCCTTGGCAGTGAGCTTGTTGATGGCTTCTATCTGACGGCGGAGAGATGCCTGCACCATCTCCTTGAACTTATCGGGATCCTCTGCCATCATCCTGTTGCTCTCTTCAAATGAAAGCCCAACCGGATAGTATCCTCCCGCCCACGGGTTGTGGAGCGAAGTCTGATCGCTGCCCAAATCTACGGAGATGTTTTCATCGGCCAGTTTCTCCCAGAGATCGACGATATTTCCCTGATATGCAAGGCTTACGGCCTTCTTAGAGGCACGAGCTTTCTGCGCACGTGCGATGAGGGCATCCAAATCGGTATAGACTTCATCCACCCACCCCTGTTCAAACCGTTTTTGAACGGCTTTCGGGTTGATTTCGGCGACGATGCCAACCACGCCGGCGATTACGGCAGCCTTGGGTTGTGCTCCGGACATTCCTCCAAGACCGGAAGATACGAACAACTGTCCCCTTATGCCCTCGTCATCCTGTGCGTGCATCCTCGCGGCATTCATCACCGTAATCGTGGTGCCGTGCACAATCCCCTGCGGCCCGATATACATAAACGAGCCTGCAGTCATCTGCCCATATTGCGAAACTCCGAGCGCATTGAATTTCTCCCAATGGTCCTTGCTCGAGTAGTTCGGTATCACCATACCATTTGTAATCACCAGCCTCGGAGCCCCCTTGTGAGAGGGGAACAACCCGAGCGGATGGCCACTATAAAGAACAAGTGTCTGTTCATCAGTCATTTGCGAAAGATACTGCATTGTAAGGAGATATTGCGCCCAGTTTTGAAAAGCCGCTCCATTTCCTCCATAAATGATTAACTCGTGAGGATGTTGCGCCACGGCATAATCCAGATTGTTGCTGATCATCAGCATAATGGCAGCAGCCTGGCGGCTCTTGTGGGGAAAATCATCTATGCTTCGGGCGTAAATCTTATAATCGGGACGGAAGCGATACATATAGATTCGGCCGTATTTCTCGAGCTCTTCTGCAAATTCCTTTGCCAGAACCTTGTGATGTTTCTCGGGGAAATATCTGAGGGCATTCTTCAAAGCCAGTTTCTTCTCTTCGGCAGAGAGTATCTCCTTTCTCTTGGGAGCGTGATTTATGGAAGCATCAAACGGCTTCAATGCCGGCAACTCGTCTGGTATTCCGACAGCAATCGCCTTTCTAAAATTCTCTATATCAATATTATGCATATAATAAAGTTAAATTTTTACAATCGTGATTACAACTCTACAAATTTAAGAAATTATTCTTGTATTATTAAAAAAGTTGCATACCTTTGCACTCCCAAATAAAAAGGAGGTGTAGCAATTATGATTATAGTACCGATTAAAGAAGGCGAAAACATTGAAAGAGCATTGAAAAAATTCAAACGCAAATTCGAAAAGACAGGGATTGTACGCGAGCTCCGCGGCAGAAAGACTTTCGTTAAACCTTCAGTGAAGAGAAGAGACGAGATTAAGAAGGCAATCTATGTTCAGCAGTTGCAGCTCCGTGAAGAGTAATCGAACAACTCTTTGATACAGATACAAAAGGCTCCGAAGAAATCCGGAGCCTTTTTATTGTCATAGGAAGCGTATCTGCAATCACTGGATATTTATTTCATTGAGTTTCTGACCATTGCTAAGTCTCAAGTAGGTAGTGAACTCCCTGCTCCCCTCTTTTAAGATTATGACACGGGCACCATTGGGTTTGAGATTGTTGTAAACCGTATTTGCGCCGGAATAGCGGCCATAGCAGAGAGCGACACCATGATGAATGGCGGTGTAGTCGTTGTTGTGGTCGTGGCCGCAGAAGATTCCTCTGACATCGTTTCTTCCAAACATTGCGGCAAAAAGTCCCGTGTTGATTTTGGGACAGCAGCAGGCCTCCCAGCGTGTGCCCACAAGGAATGTCGATTGGTTTTCCGCCGCCTCAGCAAACTCCGGAAGCGGAATATGGAAGAATGCGAGCGAAGGAACGGGCATCCCCGAATTTGAGGCTGCGTATTTTTCACTCAAGCCGCAGTACCACGCAATCTGATCCTGATATATCCATTCATACCCATCGATGCCGGAGAGTCCCGAATGCTTCGCATAAGTGTTGGAATCAAACACATAGAGCAATTCCTCCACCTTATCCGATGCAGAGGATTTTACTTCAAGCACATAGTTCGATGTTCCGGTAATCCCCGGTGTTGTCGAGCTGAGATTGTGGCTGTACTGACTGCCAAGATTCAGCAATTCCTGCCTTGACATCCCATATTCATCGTCGTGGTTGCCGAAAGTGAATGCAAAAGGGATATTGTGTTTCTCAAAGGTCTTCATCACGTCCCGGAAACTGAGCTCGGCAGGGCCGCCGAAAATCAAATCCCCGGTAACAATCACCAAATCGGGCTTTTCCATTTCCAAGACGGCATTTACATTTTCCAAGGCAGCCTTTGCATCGTCATTGCCGTGGATATAATGCAAATCGGTGAACTGCACAATCTTGAAAGTGTTGTCGTTCCTGAATTTAAGCGTCCCCGCATTTACAACGGGAGTCAATACAAACAGTAAGGTGAGAAGTAATAGTGATTTTTTCATAGACTAACGTATATCGTTTATTTCTTTCATAGGCCAGGCGGTGATAGTGCTGATATAAGGAATGACTGCGTAAGCATAACGAAGATGGGCCGCATAAGTGGGATGGTCGTCTGCTCCATATTCACTGTCGGGGAAGATGGATTCACCATGACCGAGGAAGGTGACGTTTTCCATAGTGCAGGCCTCGACGGCCGCCCGGACGTAATCGTGCATCTTGGAGCTTCCTCGCGCAGCACAACACAAGATGGGATGCGCATCCCCGTAATTGGCTTTAATATTCTTAATCAGAGTAATATACCCATCTATCCAAACTGACAGTTCCGGATGCTCCCCACACGAGAAATCGTTTGTACCAAGCATAATGACGGTTGCAGCTGGCCTGAATGCGCTTTTTGAATTATCCCAAAGGGAAGTATCTTCTTTTGCAAGTTTCTCGTTGTCAAAGGTATGGGAGTAGAGATCCGTCATTGTCGGACAATCGGCTCCGCCATAATTTCTGACGACTCCGCGCCCCGAATGTGCGATTGCAATATAGTCCGCACCGAAATATCGGGATACGATGGCGCTGTAACTGTGGTTCGCATTTTCGGTCTCCGGGGAAAACCGCTCGTTGCGGCTTTGAGAATCGGCACCATATCCGCAAGTGTAGGAATCTCCTACAAATTCCAGCATCCTTGGCGCAAGCCCCTCTGCCTGAAGAAGCTCCCCATCGGTCAGAATCTTATGGAAGGTAGTGACACCCTGCTCCCCCTCCGTCCGTTTTCTGATTGTCACGGAACGTGTTGCCTTTGTGTCGCTGTCACAAAGCACAATTGTTTCTTTTTCGCCATAGGTGGCCACCGTGAGTGCAGGACTTTGGTCGGTGGAGCCATCTATCCAAACATCAAACCAGTTCTTGCCGGTATCGCTTGTCTGTATAGCTAAGTATTTGCCCGTGAAGCAGATACGAATGGTTGTAGCAGTCCAGTTGAATGACACGCCTCCGTCATCGGCCAAAGTGCGTCCGACATAGATGATGCGGGAGTCGCAGGCGGGAATTTCCGTGTATGCGGCTTTTGCGCATCCTGTCAGAGCCAGGAGCAGGGCACAAAATGTCGCTATCGTTCTGCTCATCGCTTTTTCCAGTAGTTTTCTATCTCCTCGAGGGAAAGACCTGTGGTTTCGGGGACGTGACGCCACATTATATACATATAAGGGAGGCAGCAGAAAGCGAATAGGAAGAATGTGCCGGCGGGGGTGAGAGTGGCCATACACCAGGGGGTGAACTGTCCGATGAGGTAAGTCCCCACCCAGAGAGAAAGGCCGGCGATGCTCATTGCTATGCCGCGCACGTTGTTCGGATACATTTCGCTCAAGAGCACGAACACCACCGCGCTGATGGAGATTGCCTGGCAGAAGATGTAGAGAAGGAAGAACACCAAAAGGAGCGTGCCGCCGTTGCCTGTGGCGAATATTACGCCGATGATGACAAGGCAGGCAATCATTCCACTTACGCCCCAGTATATGAGTTTCTTCCTCCCGACTTTGTCGATTATGAACACCGCCAGAACAGTGGTAAGCATATTCACAAGACCGACAAGAATAGTTGAGAACATAGAATCGCTTGTTGCAAGGCCTGCATCCGCAAAAATGTCGGGGCCGTAGTACAGAACGGCATTCACACCCATAAACTGGCCCAAAATCGCGATGGCCGCCCCTATGAACAAGGCCTTCATGATTCCCGGATGGCGCAATTCAGACCACTTGGACTTGACTTCTCCTGAGATGTTGGCTTTCGTGGCATTCAATTCAGCCATAGCCCCTTCCTTGGAAGTCATCAGACGTCTGAACACTTCAAAGGCTCTATTTTCCTGTCCTTTGACCATAAGCCATCTCGGACTTTCAGGGATGAAGAACAATATAAGGAAGAACAACAGCGCCACAAAAGTCTCGCTCCCGAGCATTCCTCTCCAGTATTCGCTCACGAAAACTGTTTCCAGCCAGCCCTGCAGCAGACTTGTCTCCGAGTTCTTGAGTATGATAAAATTCACAAGGTACGAAAGGAGCAACCCGAGTGTGATTGCAAGCTGATAAAGGGAAACCATTGTCCCGCGAATCTTGGCGGGAGATACCTCTGATATGTATATCGGAGAAACAATCGACACTATGCCTATACCAACTCCGCCTATAATTCTGTAAAGGACAAGGTCTTGGAAACCAACGCAGATACAGCACCCTATTGCCGATACGCTGAAGAATATCGCCGCGATAATCATCGTAATCTTCCTTCCGAGATAATCGCTCATCAATCCTGCCACAGCAACTCCGAGAATCGTCCCCACGAGGGCACATCCCACATACCACCCTTTGGAAATCTCATTGAGGGCAAATTGTGCCGATACGGTTGCAGTGGTTCCGGAAATCACTCCGGTGTCATATCCGAACAATATTCCTCCAAGAGCAGCCACTATTGAAAGGAATATCACATACGAGTTGTTTGCTTTATACTGAGACATTGTATGCTACTTTTTGATGTCAAAATACTCCATATAGCGGTCATAAAGGTGGCCTGCCTGCATATAAGCCGATTGAGGGCTCATAAAATGGGAGAACTCAAAGGTGATTGCCTTGTCGTATCCGGCGCGTTTGGCCGCCTCAAGCTTCAGACGGAGCTTGTCGAACTTGATGGGGAAAAACTTGATGGGCATATCGCGGTCGAAGCTCTCCGCATTCGTCCAGCACTGCATACCCCATTTGTCCGCAAGTTTCTTGTTTACAGTGAAAAACGCATCAAGCTCATCGTAGTCGATGTGGCCGTCCTGGAAGGCGCACGCATCCACATATTCGTGAATCCCTTCGAAAATCTCGTTCCATTCCCTTTCGTGCTGGGCGACACTTACGGAATTTTCTTTAGTGATACGGCTTGCATCAACAGCCTTTTTGCCGTCAATCCACGGAGAGATGAAAGTGGGCAGCCCGTCAGAGACCTCCTTGCACTGCTTTCCGAGGCTTCTGAAACACTCAATCGCCCCTTTTGTGGCACGCGAGAGCTCTGTGCTGAGGTACCAGCCGGCAAAGCTCTTGTATTTCTTGCCATATCTCTCCCACACCTCGTCAATGACAAATTTGTTAGCTTCCACTTCGTAGCTCATATTGCCTGTGTCCCAATACTTTCCGGAATCGTAAAGCCCGAGACGGAATTTCATGTCGTATTTGTCTGCAAGGCGGCAGAAAAGATCAATCAGATCCACGGAAGGCATATAACACCCTTTCTTCAAGAGATATGGAGAAGGATAGGTAATGAATTTCCTGTATCCGCAACGAATATCGATTACGGTATCGATACCCATCGCCTTCATATAGCGAAAATCTTGATCCCACTCCTTTTCTCCCCAGTTCTGGTGAGGTATATCGTGAGAAATTTCGTCAAGGAAGGTTCCCGTGATGGGGAGACCTGCACCTTTTGGTACGATGAGGTTGCTTTCGTCCGGGACAATTGAAGTGTTTTTGTCAGCTGCGTGAGCGACAATGCCCGGAGCCACAAGTGTGGCGGCGCATGCAATGGATGCATCTTTGATAAATAGCCTACGGTCCATATTTTCGGTGTTCTTTTTCTTACAAAAATATGTCTTTCCCCTCAAAAAAACAAAGGCTCCGGCGCATGATGAAAGAAGTTTTGCATAATAAATTGTTTTATTATTTATCTTTGTAATTGAAGAACGCTTTACAAATGAAAACACAGATTCTGAAAGACCTCATTCTCCATGGTAAAACCGTGGCTCCGACCATTGCGGAAAGGCTCTCGATAAGTATCCCCACAATAAACAAATATCTCCACGAGCTGATTGACGAAGGGCTTGTGCTGACCTTTGGCAAAGATGGCTCTTCGCGAGGACGTAAACCGGTGATTTACAGCGTAAATCCCGATGCCTGTTATTTCTGCGGGGTTGATATCAATCAGCACAGCCTGGAGATAATGCTCGTCAACATGGAGGGAGAAGAGGTGCGTGGCGAGTCGGTCGCCGACAGTTTCATCTTTGATAACACCCCCATAGTATTGGCCGATATTTGCAAGAGAGTCAAGGCGTTTTTGGACAGCGATGAAGCTACTTCTCAAAAGGTTAGGATGGTCTCTTTCAACATATCCGGCAGAGTAAACTCAGAGACGGGATATTCATACAGCATCTTCAATTTCGAAGGCAACGACCGGCCTCTGTCCCAGACACTTGCCGAGCTTATCGGTTATCCCGTAACGATAGACAACAACACCCGCTCAATGACTTACGGAGAGATTCTGGCAGGCTCTATGAAAGGGCACAAGGACGGGCTTTTCATAAATTTCTCCTGGGGACTCGGTTTGGGAATCCTCATTGACGGCAGGCTTTACACGGGGATGAAGGGCTACGCGGGCGAATTGGGGCACATCCATAAGTTCGACAACAACATAATGTGCCATTGCGGAAGGGTGGGATGCCTTGAAACCGAAGTGAGCATCAGCGCGATTGCCCGCCACATCGACGAAGAGATTCAAAGAGGGCGTCCATCGATCATTTATCAGATTGTTCAGGCAAAGGGACTCTCCGCAATAAGCACAAGCTGCATCAACGAGGCGCTCGACAGGGAGGATCCACTCACTATGGACGTCGTGGAGACGGCGGCTCGGCTTCTCGGGGAAAACCTTGCCAATCTCATAAATGTCTTCAATCCCGAAATTGTGGTCATAGGGGGAACTCAATCCCTGCACATGGCGTTCTTCCTCGATGCCGTCAAACAGGCGGTCACCCGTTATTCTCTGAAACTGCTCTACAAAGACATCGTCATTGAGCCATCCACCCTGAAAGGCAAAGGGGGAGTGATTGGTGCCGCCCTCAATGCAAGAAAGGTATATTTTACTAAAATGCAGCTATAATTGCGACTTTTAAAATAAAGCATTTTATTATATCCCCCGCAATATTGGGGTAATAAAATAAATTTTAGGTTTTATTTCTAAATTGAAATGTTTTCATTTTAATTTTACATATAAATTAAAAACTACTATATGGCATTAGAATCAAAATCGCTTAAAACGGCTCTCGCCTGTGTGGCATTACTGCTTGTGAGCACACTCGCATTTGCCCAGAACAAAGTGAGCGGCAAGGTGACCGACCCTGCCGGAGAACCGTTGCCGGGGGTGGCTGTCGTTGTCCGGGGAACAACCCTGGGAACAATCACCGACCCCGACGGCAGCTATTCTATTCAAGTGAAAAACGGCGAGACTTTGGAGTTCTCTTCCATCGGGCTCGTCACACAAACTTTCCTCTACGACGGCAGTTATAAAACCAAGAACGTCGTGATGGAAGAAGACAAGCTTTTCCTCGATGAACTTGTGGTGGTCGGGTATGGTACACAAAAGAAATCGTCTATGACGAGCGCCGTTTCGGCAATTTCCGGCGGCGAACTGATGAAAGCCCCTTCCACAAACGTTTCGCAGCTTCTCGGAGGAAAGCTCCCGGGCATCTCTTCTGTGCAAGAATCGGGAGAGCCGGGGCTCGACCAGGCGGTGCTTCGCATCCGCGGCTCCGTTTATGGAGTAGCTTATGTGGTTGACGGTTTCCCGGTAGATAATATCAACGACATCGACCCCAACGACATCGAGAGCGTATCTGTGTTGAAGGATGGCGCTTCGGCGGCTGTTTATGGTTTGAAGGCTTCCGGCGGTGTAATTATCATCACAACCCGAAAAGGGCAGAAGGGAGCCCCGAAAATCACTTATAATGTCTCTTTGGGAGCTTCGCTCAATGCAAACTTCCCCCAATTTATGGATGGCCCCCAGTTCGCCTATTACTACAATGTGGCGGATATGATGGATAAACTTGCCAGCGGAGCGATCAAGACAGCCGAGGAATATACCCCTTATTTCACACAGGAGCAGGTTGCCTTGATGAAAAACGGAGACCCGACGGATGGTTACGACAATGTGAACTATATAGATAAGGTATATGGCACAGGTTTCAACCAGAAACACAATGTGACTGTACAGGGCGGTACGGACAAGGTACGCTACTTCGCTTCGTTCGGTTATCTCGGGCAAAAGGGTAATATCGACAATTACAACTACACCCGCTACAATATCCGCTCTAACGTAGAAGCAACAATCGCAAACAATTTTGTCTTCACATTGGGCCTTTCGGGAGTGCTTTCAAACCGTCAGACTCCGGCCTTCTCTACAGGCGGCAGCGATACGGGATACGAAAGCGGCTGGCTCTCAATTGCAAATCAGACTATACAGATGCACCCTTATCTGCCCGAAAAATACAATGGGAAATATACCGCGTCCATCAAGAAAAACACCTCTCTTCCGCAAAGCCCGCTGGCTGCAATCTACGAATCGGGATACAAGAAAACCCGCAGCACTGAAGGGACGGTGAATGCGTCACTTGCTTATAACGCACCTTGGCTCAAGGGATTGCAGATAAAAGTGTCGGGATCTTTTGACTATGGAACATCTTTCAACAAGAACCTCAACACGCCTTATTATCTGTCGGCATTCTATGATGGTGCATACCACGATATGAGCGATCCCCGCGGAGTGGGCAACGGCAACGAACTTGGAGAAGGGACGACTTATTCTCAAAGCATTGACGGACAGGCAAGTATCGCCTATGTAAATTCTTTTGACAAACACAATGTTGACGTGCTTGTCCTCGGTGAAGTTCGAGACTACATTTCGAATGCCCATTCGGCATACGCCAAGAAACTCCCTTTCGCCTCTCTTCCGGAACTTTCGAACGGAACTCCCGCCGACAATCCTATCTCAGGCTGGAGCGGCCAGAGCCGAAGCGCGGGCTTCGTGTTCAGGGCCCGTTACAATTATGCAGAAAAATATCTTGCAGAGTTTACGGGGCGCTATGACGGCTCTTACAAATTCGCCGGTATGGCAAACACCCGTTGGGGCTTCTTCCCGTCTGGTTCCATCGGCTGGGTAATGAGCAAGGAAGATTGGATGAAGGACGTTACGACTATAACCAATTTGAAGTTGCGCGCTTCAGTGGGACTCCTCGGTGCCGACAATGCCAGCGCATTCTCGTACCTGAGCACCTATTCACAGTGGAAAAACGTGATTCTGGCCAACGGAAGCACCCAGTCTATAAATCCCGCATATTATGCTTCGGGAGTTCCCAACCCCAATCTCACTTGGGAGAAGAACCTCTCGTACAACATAGGATTCGACCTCGATTTGTGGAGGGGGATGCTCGCATTCGAGGTTGACGGCTTCTATAACCACACATTTGATATGCTGACATATCAGGGAAGCAACTTCTCTCCTTCAATGGGTGGTTATTATCCTTCTATCGTAAACAAGAATGCAATTGATACTAAGGGTATTGACGTCCTCGTTTCTCACCGCCACAGCGTGAATGCGGGGAGCAAGCCGCTCATCTACGGCATCAGCGCGAGCGTGACTTATGCAAAATCGCGCTGGCTGATATATCCCGACTCTCCAAACGACCCGGAGGGGTGGAAACTTACCGGGAAGCCCGTGGGATCGTTCCTTGCATGGATTGCAGACGGTCTTTACAAGAGCGAAGAGGAGATTGACAACAGTGCGTGGTTCGGAACCCGTCCGTGCGTGGGTGATATCAAATACCGCGACCTCAACGGAGACGGCACCATTGACTATTACGACAAGACTTTGGTGGGGCGTCCCAACCGTCCTCAAGTGACATACGGCCTCAATTTCGACATTGCGTGGAACGGCATCGACTTCAACTGCCAGTTTACCGGCGGCGCCCTCTTTGACGTATCGCTCACCGGAACATACTACAACGGCAACGACGACAACACCGTCTGGACACAGACCTTCAAGGAGGGAGCAAACTCTCCCCTCTTCCTTGTCCAAAACGCTTACAGCATATACAATACCGAAGGGACTTTCCCCAGACTCACACTCGGAGCCACCGGACATGGCGGCGACAATGGCCTTGCCTCAACTTTCTGGCTTCGTGACGGTCGTTATCTCAGATTGAAGACCTGCCAACTTGGCTACACTCTCCCTTCAAAATTAACCCAACAAGCAAAAATCGAAGCGATAAGGTTTTTCGTTGAAGGGCAGAATCTATTCACTCTCAGTGGCTTGCCTCAAGGAATCGACCCTGAGTCTCCGGGGGTGAACAATGGTTATTATCCACAGCAAAGACTTCTTATGGGTGGTCTTACATTAACATTCTAAGGAGAGCGCAGTATGAAAAAATTACTATACATAATTTTAGCAGTTGCAGCCCTTTCTTCCTGCAACAAGTTCTTGGATTTAACTCCTACCGACAGCGTGTCCGACAACGTAATCTGGGAAAGCACCACGAATGCCGAGTACGCGATAAACTACATCTACAGTTACACTTACGACATTGCGGCTTCACAGACCTCAGTGGGATTGAGCGAGGCTCTCACCGATATGTTCAAATACGGCTCATACAACTACAACGCCCTTTGCTACATCCCGAGCGAAATCGCTTATGGTGACGAATCCACATTATCTGCCTCTTATGTAGATACTTATCTCGGCACCTGGAGCACCTGGTACGGAGCAGTACGCAGGACAAATCAGGCCATTTCCGAACTCTACAGCAAAGGAAAGATGTCTGACGAAGACAAGACCCGCCTTGCTGCGGAACTTCGCTTTATGCGCGCCTATATCTACTTCGATTTGGTAAAACGATACAAAGAGGTGATTCTTTATGATGAAGATTTGACGCAGATTGCAAAAGACAGGAAAGTTTCCACCGAAGAAGAGTGCTGGAACTTCATCCTTGACGATTTGAAGTACGCTGCCGAAAATCTTCCCGAGGCATCTGCCGCCAACGGGCGCATCAACAAGGGGATGGCTTGGGCCTTTATCACCCGCAGTATGCTGTATGCCGGCAAGTATCAAGAGGTTATCGATGCGGCAGCTGCCGTTGAAGCACTCGGTTATAAACTTGAAGACAATTATGCCGACGCATTCACCAAGAGCGTGACTGCAGGAAACAAAGAGGCTATTCTTCAGTATCAGTTTATGCGCAGTGAGCAGGTAACTCACAATTTCGACTTCTACTACACCCCCGGCGGCGACTACTATGCAAAAGGCGAAGCCGGTGGAGGTTATGGCACTCCTACGCAGGAAATGGTTGAGTCATACGAACTTGCAACAGGCGGATTCCCCAACTGGACCCCATGGCACGGCACAACCACAGACACACCTCCGTACGCAGACCTCGAGCCCCGCTTCCAGGCAACAGTGCTTTACAATGGTGCTATTTGGAAGAATCGCGCAATTGAGCCTTTTGTCGGTGGAACTGACGGCTGGTGCACCTGGAACACGGATCGTGAGCCGAAAGGAAGAACCACAACGGGTTATTATCTTCGCAAGATGGTTGACGAGACGCATAACGTAATCACGCAGAGCGGCTCCGTTTCACCCGTGACAATCTTACGCTACGGCGAGGTACTCCTGAACAAGGCCGAAGCCGCTTATTATCTTAATAAAGAGGATATTGCAAATGAGGCAGTGAAACTTATCCGCAATCGTGTGGGGCTCCCTTACACTGCAAAGGCAGGTATGGCGCTTTGGAACGCCATTCGTCAGGAGAGAAAGGTGGAACTTGCAATGGAAGGGCTCTGGTACTGGGATCTCCGTCGTTGGGGTGTAGCCCACAAGGCATATCCGGAAGGGCTTTCGGGTTATCAGCAGCACGGTCTCAAGATTGAGTATGATATGGCGACCGACACCTATACCTACACTTATGTGAGCGTAGATGATTCCGACCGTAAATTCCCTCAAAAGCTGTATCGCTTCCCTATGCCGGTCAGCGAACTCTCAACCAATACTTTAGTCGATCAATATCCTGAATGGAAATAGTTATGAAAAAGATATTTTTGATTCTATCCGTGCTTTTGGCGGCCGTAGCCTGTCAAAAGCCGCAATATGTGCTTCCAACAATAGAGCGTCAGGGTATAACAAGCCTCACTGCATATTTTACCTCAGGACAATATGAGGATCAGCAGCTTGCAAAACTCACTATCACCGACCCCGAAGCCGACAGATATGTGATTGAGGTCCCGTGGTTTTTCCCGGAGGAGAGTGAGAACCCCACGACAATTCACATGGCAAGTTTGAGAATTCGGGCAGAGATTGCGACCAATTGCAAAATCGATCCCCCTTTGACTGTACTCGACTTGAACCTTGACAACCAGTTTACTTTTACCGATGCCCAGGGGAAGAGCCGGAATATCGTGATTACCGGGCAACGTGTCAAATCGAACAAAACGGAGCTGTTATCTTTCAGCCTGACAGAACCTTATCCTGTTGATGGCTTCGTGGACGCTTCGGAAGGGATTGTCTATCTGTTTACTACAGACGACCTGAGCAATTTCTCTGCCGATGCAGTAGTTTGTGCACACGCAACCATTTCAACCGATATATCAAAGCCGAAAAACTATAACAACGAACAATTGTTGACCGTTGTGGCTCACGATGGAGTGACAAAGCAAACTTACAAGATTGTCAAGAAGACTCCTACAAAGATTCCTTACGGATTCAACAGCGGTTCAGAGCGTCAACTGTTCAACTTCGATCCCGTCACACGCCTGGGACTTCCCGCATACTCAGAGACAGCATATCCATCTCTTGGAGCGATAGGAGGCAAACTCGTGGTCTGCACCGGAAGCGGCACACCTATCTATCTAAATGGGATGACCGGTGTCAAAGAGGGCAACATTAATCTTGGTTCTGCGGTTTGCAATGCCGTGACCAGCGACGAGGCAGGGCACCTGCTCGTCATCACCCACGCAGAGGCGGGCGGAACGATGTCAATCTATGCAACTTCTTCAGTGACAAGCGCTCCCACGCTGTTCTATCAGTATGAAAATGCCACGGATCTTCCTGTCGGCTATCATGTCAAGGTGTGTGGAGACATAAAGGGTTCCGCTCAGATAATCTTGACCCACGAAGGAGTGGATGGCGTTACCGGAAGTGGAAGATACACCCGTCTGGTGGTTTCCGGCGGAGCTGTTACGGATGTGATTGAGTATAACGTGGGGGACAACGGACTCCTCTGGGGCTCAGCTCCCACAAGTGCAGCAAAAGTTGTCTCAGCAGGCCCTTCTGCAGATGCCGGAGAGTTCTTCTCTTGGTATGGTGACAACTACAATTTGTATTACAGAAGTGCGACGGGCACAATTGTTGCCAAAGACCTCAACACCCTCGATCCCATAACCGGAGACAACTCGTGGGGATACAACTTCAACTGTATGGATGCTAAGAGCTACAACGGAGCATACTACCTGACTCACCTTGTCACATCCCACTTCCCCAACTGGGGATTTGGTCCGCTGCTCTACTTGTACGACGCGGCAACCCCTTCACTCATAAAATCGGCCTCTCCGATTTCTTCGGATACGGCAATCGAGTGGTATCAGACAGGAAATTATGCATCTGCAAAGGGAGACGTGATTATCTCCCAATCGGCAGACGGATTCCGTATGTTCGTTTACTATTATGACTTCCACGCTCAGGTAATTGGCGGATACACAATGGATTGCATAAAGAAATGAGAAGACTTCTATTTAGTGTCATAGCTATTCTGACCGTATTGAGTTCTTGTTCATGCACCAAGGACACCCCGGTTCCGCCCTGGCCTTGGGAGGATCCGGACCCGGAGCCTGAGCCGTTGAAAGGCAAGAAGGCATACGTCTGGATAGATGTGGCCAATTTTCCCACTTTCGCCAACAGTCGGGACAATATCGCAACCGAGCTCGCAAAAATCAAGGAGATGGGCTTCAGCGATATTGTCGTGGACGTCCGCGGCACTTGCGGAGACGTGCTCTTCAAATCGTCTTACGCTTCGCCAATGACCAAAACCGACGTGTGGCATGGCTCTGTCTATAAGTGGGAATATCGCACGGAAACCTTCGATTATCTGCAGGCTTTCATCGACGCAGCTAAACCTCTCGGGCTTGGCGTATGCGCATCCATCAACACTTTCGTTGGAGGAAAACTGTGCCCTTACGGGCTCGGTTCCACCGGTATGCTTTACAACGACTCTTCCAAGAAATCTTGGGCAAGCGTGGTCAACACTTCGGCCGGCTTGGTGAACACTCTCGATACCGGCAACCCCGGACCGCAATTCCTCAGCCCCGCAAACGACAAGGTGCAGGAATATGTACTTGGGATTATAGGAGACCTTGCAAAATATGACCTTGACGGCATTGTGCTCGACAGATGCCGATATGACGACAACAACCTCCTTTCCGATTTCTCCGATGCGGCTCGAGCCAAATTCGAGGAGTACAAGGGAGCCCCCGTGAAGCTTTGGCCCAATGACGTGATGAAGCCCGGGCAAGAAGGGATTCCTTCCGCAATAACCGAAGATTTCAAGCTGTGGATGGAGTTCAAGGTGAAGGTGATTCACGATTTCATCGTCAAGGCGGCGGACAAGGTGCATTCGGTAAATCCAAAGATGAAATTTGGTGTATATGTAGGAGGCTGGTTATCAGATTATTACTATAGTGGAGTAAATTGGTCAAATCCCAATTATGCCATAACGAATCTTTCAGGGTACAAGAAATGGGCAACGGCAAAATATCAGGAATATGGTTTTGCCGACCATTGTGACTTTATGTTCATCGGGGCATACGCCGGCACAAACGGCATTCACGGTTCCGGTGAATGGACTATGGAAGGGTTCTGCAAAAAGGCCGGGGATTACCTGTGCGGCAAGACGACTTATTACGGCGGGCCGGACATAGGAAACTCCTCTGGCTTTGAGCATGGTGGCGCCGGAGCCTATATGCCCGAGATAGTCAAAACGATTATGAATGCCTCAAATGGCGGAATGTTTGTCTTCGACCTCTGTCACATAAGAATGTTCGACTATTGGGCAGACTTTAAGAAAGCATTCGAAGAATATAACAAATAACAACTATAACATCTTTTATTACAAAACATTATGAAAAAAATTGCTTATTTGCTCTTTGCGGTGGTTGCTATGGTAGCCTGCCAGCAAAAAGTTGAAATCGAGCCTTCGATTTCTGTGAATCCTACTCCCATCGTTCTCCCGGTTGAAGGTGTGGATGCTTTTGGTTTGACTTTTACCAGCAATGTAGATTGGACTGCTTCATTGTCCGATAAAACAGATTGGATCAGCATTTCTCCCGCTACAGGCGTAGCTGGAAAAGCCACCATTAAAATTTCTGCTCTCCCTAACGCCACTTATGACGTTAGAACCATTGAATTGTCTCTCAAGGCCGGAAACCTTGTAGTTCCCATCTCAATTGTACAGGAAGCTGCAAGTGGCGCCGAACAGGTTACCGAATCTCTTGAATTTGAGGCAAAAGGCGGTTCTCAGGCCCTTACCATCAAGGCAAACGTGCCTGCAAAGGCAATCGTAATCGCTGGTGAGGAGTGGCTCTCAGTAGCTCCTGCAGACACAAAGGGTCTCGTAAACATCGACTGGATGGTATCTGCCGAGGCTTACGATGTATATGACGGCTTCCGTTCAGGTACAATCCTCGTTGTTCCTCTCGATGAGAATCTTGAGGAATATACAATTCAAGTAAATCAGTATGGTGTCAAGACTGTTCTTTGGAGCATTCCTATGAATTCAGTCCTTTCACGCGTTTTGACTACCGACATTGAAGGAACTGCAGTTGAAACAAGCGTTTCAATCGCTGTATTTGACAACAATGCTTATGTTGCCGACGGTACAGGTGCCTGCGTTATCCTCAACAAGGCAACAGGTGAAAAGGTAAGCAACTTCACCCCTGAAGTTCCCGCATACTCAGTTGCATCTGACGAAGCCGGACATCTCGTATGGTGCAACAGGACAGTCGCCGGTGAATTCAAGATTTACGCACAGGAGAGCGCAAATGCAACTCCTAAGCAAATCGCTTCAGTTTCTGGCATTGCCCTTGGTAAGTCACTGAATGTCAAGGGTAACGTATTTGGCACTGCTGCCATCTTCGTCCCTACAGACGGATTCTCAAGTGAAATCATCACCTGGCAGGTTGAAAACGGTACAGCCACTCAAGGCTCTATCGTTCTCTCCGACTTCATTGGCGTTACCTGGTGGGCAGGCGTATGGCAGTCAGGTTCTGCAATCCCTGCAGTTTGCCCTATTTCTGACAAGGTTTCAGATGGCGGTCTAATCGCTTCTTATGGAAACAATGTTCCTTATAGGTTCGATGGTGACGGTGTTTGCCTCTCTTCTGAAACAGAGATTGTTGACGGCAACAACGCTGCTACAAGCTTCGAATTGAGAAAGGTAGGCGACCAAGCTTTTCTCGTATGCGCAGCAGGCTGCTACTTCCCCGAGTGGGGCATCGCACCTGTAGTCCTCATCAAGGACTCAATGAGTGACAAAGCCTACAAGTTGGCAAACACATCTACTTATTATTCAGCGGATATCAATTTGGGATATGCTGTAACTGCACACGCAGATGCCACAATGGAGCCTTCAAAGGATGGCGTGATGACTATTTATCACATCAACCACAACTGCAACTCAATCGAGTGCATCTGGATCCCTGCTTGGCCACTTGAATAATTCCAATGAAAAAAATCTTCCACATAATATTAGTATCTCTTGCTGCGTTGTCTTGCACAATGCAGCAGGAGTATGATATTGTGATTGTGGGAGGATCAGCTTCAGGCACTGCCGCAGCAATCGAGGCTTCTCGAACGGGCGGCGGTGCCTTGAATATTTTACTTGTGGAGGAAACCCCGTTGCTCGGTGGAATGCTTACCGCCGCGGGAGTGAGTGCCACAGACGGTTGCCACAATCTTTGCGGAGGCATCTGGAAGGAGTTCAGAGACTCTTTGGTATGCGAATACGGCTCGCTTCAAGCGCTGCACACAGGATGGGTGAGCAACACACTTTTTGAGCCAAGTGTGGGAAACAGAATCTTCCAGAATATGATTCAAAAGAGCCCCGGAGTGGATTATCTCCCTAACACTGAGGCGAATAATTTTAAAAAGACTCCAAACGGCTGGATTCTGCAACTTTCAAACGGCAGAAAAGTCAACACAAAAATTCTTGTCGATGCAACCGAGCTTGGGGACGTTGCAGCCGAGGCGGGTGTCGAATATGAGGTCAGCGAAGTCCCTCAGGATTTGACCTATGTAGTGACACTCAAAGACTATGGCAAGCCATCTTTGATTGCCAAGCCAAACAACTACGACAGAGAGAACTACATTGCCTGCTGCCGTAGTGAAATATGTCCAGATGCGGAAACTTCCTGGTCTAAGGAGTATATGATGCAGTATGGGGCATTGCCGAGAGGCAAATATATGATTAACTGGCCGTTACATGGTAACGACTATTATGTGGATTTGATTGGGATGAATCGGGAGCAGAGAGATTCTGCAATTGTAATTGCGAAAAATTATGCACTCGGATTCATCTATTTCCTTCAAAGCGAACTTGGCTTTGAAAACCTGGGGATTTCAGACGATTATCCTTCTTCTGACGGACTCCCTTTGATTCCCTATTACCGTGAGGCAAGACATATAAAAGGTCTTGTCCGACTTGAAATCGAAGATATTCAGAGACCTTATGAAAATGAGGCTCGACCATTATACAAAACAGCAATAGCCGTGGGAGATTATCCCGTGGACCAGCATCACAAGGCATACAAAGGGCCCGTGACACTTCCGGATTTGAGCTGCTATCCCGTGCCGGCATACGGAATCCCACTTGGAGTGCTTGTCCCGGAAGGTATTGAGAATATGCTCGTTGCAGAAAAGTCCATTTCTGTGAGCAACATAGTAAGCGGATCAACAAGGCTGCAGCCGGTAGTCCTTCAACTCGGGCAGGCTGCCGGTGCTTTGGCTGCGCTGTCGGTGATGAACAATATCCGACCGGCTGAAGTGAGCGTGCGCGCAGTGCAGGAAGTGCTTCTGAACCACGGTGCCTATCTGCTTCCAACTACGGACGTAGCTCCCTCCCACCCCCATTTTGCCGCCATCCAGAGGGTGCTCGCAAGCGGTGAAATGCGTTACGAAGGGAAAACGGAAGGGTGGAGCAATTCGGCATTTTTCTATCCCGATGCCCCCTACAACGAAAATAATTTTGAAGAAATGCCTCAAAATCTCACCCGTGCGCAGGCCGCCGAGTGGATTGACACACATATAGACTCTTTTCACAAATATGATATTGACCTAAACGGAAATAAAAAATGAAGCGTTTACTTTTTCTCGCAATTTGCATTGTAGCAGTTGGTTGCTCGAATATAAACAATAATTCTGCGACCATAAGTTGTATTGTGCCGCAGCCAAAGGAATCTGTATTGAATGAGGGGGAATTCCCCGTGTCGGGTGTGGAAATTATCCTTGACACAAGGATGGATGAGATGTCTATGGCAGCCATAGGCCGTTTTTCCGAAAAACTTTCGCGGGCTGCAGGCACCCCTTCTGCCCTTGCCATTACACAACCGAAAAAAGGTGCGATAAACTTCATCGTGAATGAATCCCTTTCACCGGAAGAATATACGCTGGATGTCACCCAAAAGATGGTGAAGGTGCAGGCTTCTTCGCTCAATGGATTCTGTTATGCCGTTCAATCCATTATGCAATTGCTTCCGGCTGCGATATATGGCTCAGAAGCCGCTCCGCTTGAGCATTGGGCTCTCCCCTGCTGCGAGATAAAGGATTCTCCTGCATTCGCTTATCGCGGAATGCATCTCGACGTCGTGCGTCATTTCTTCCCGATTGAAGAGGTAAAGAAATATATAGACGTGCTCGAGATGTTCAAACTCAACCGCTTCCACTGGCACCTTTCAGACGACCAGGGGTGGAGAGTCGAGATAAAGGCACTTCCCGAACTGGTAGAAAAGGGCTCTTGGCGCAGAGGGTCCGTCATTGGCCACATTAATGACAATAATGGGGATGACAATGTACCCGTCAGCGGATATTATACTCAGAACGAAATTCGCCAGGTTGTTGCATACGCAGCCGAACGGGGAATTACCGTGATTCCCGAGATAGACCTTCCAGGACACATGCTTGCCGCTTTGACTGCATATCCAAACCTCGGATGCTCCGGCGGCCCGTACGAGGTGTGGACAAAGTGGGGAGTCTCTCCGCAAGTGTTGTGCGCCGGCAACGAGGATACTTACAAATTCCTCGAGACCGTCCTTGGCGAAATATGCGACTTGTTCCCTTCTGAATATATCCACATTGGAGGCGACGAATGCCCCAAGGACGAGTGGAAGACCTGCCCCAAATGCCAGGCTAAGATAAAGGAACTTGGCTATAGTGATACGGAGAATTTCACTGCGGAGCAATATCTTCAGACATACGTCACAAAACGGATGCAGAAATTCCTTGCCTCTCGCGGTCGCAAGCTCATAGGCTGGGAGGAGATTCTTGAAGGCGACCTCGAAAGCGGTGCCGTGATTATGTCTTGGATAGGGAGCGGCGTATCGGGACAAAAGGCTGCCGGTAAGGGTTTTGACGTGATCATGACGCCATATTCTCATCTCTATTTTGACTTCTATCAAGCAGAGAACACTGAGAATGAACCACTTGCAATCGGCGGATGCACCCCCGTTGAAAAGGTATATGGATATGATCCCTACGAAGGGATAGATGAAAAAAACAAATCTCATATAAGGGGTGTTCAGGCGAATTTGTGGACAGAATACATTCCGACCTGCGAACATCTTGAATATATGCTCCTTCCCCGCCTGCTTGCGCTGAGTGAAGTGCAATGGGCTTGCGACAACCGCAATTGGGAGCGTTTCAGACAGAACTTGATTGAACACGAATTTGCCGTGCTTGATGCAGCGGGATACAATTACAGAAAAACGATTAAATAGATAATATTATGGATTTCAAACTATTGGCAGAACAATATAAGGACGAGCTTTTGAATCGCGTTCTTCCTTTTTGGCTTGAAAAGAGCCAGGATTTGACCTATGGCGGATATTATTCCTGCCTGACACGCGAGGGCGAAGTATATGATACAGACAAGTTTATCTGGCTTCAGGGACGTGAAGTCTGGATGTTTGCCATGCTGTACAATTCGTTGGAGAAAAAACGGGAATGGCTCAATGCCGCTATTCAAGGTGCAGAATTTTTGAAGAAATATGGTCACGACGGGAATTATGATTTCTATTTCTCCGTGACGCGGGAAGGGAAGCCCATAGTTTATCCTTACAACATATTTTCAAACACCTTCGCCTGTATGGCTTTTGCGCAGCTTTCAAAGGCGACCGGCAGTGAAGAATATGCTGAGATAGCCCGCAAGACTTTCCAGAGAATCCTCGACCGCAGGGGCAATCCGAAAGGACAATGGTGCAAGATTGTCCCCGGCACTCGCCCGATGAAGGATTTTGCCCTCCCGATGATTATATGCAATATGGCTCTCGAAGTTGAGGACATCATCAACGATCCTGCCCTGATTGAGCGCACGATAGACGAAAGTGTCCACGAGATTGTGGATGTGTTCTGGCAGCCGGATCTCGGTGTGATACTGGAAAATCTTTCACCATCCGGCAAGCGCCTGGATTGCTTCGAGGGGAGAAAGGTGAACCCGGGCCACGATTTGGAGGCTATGTGGTTTTTGATGAACATCGGAATCCGCAGAGGAGATAAAGCACTGATTGACAAGGCAGTGGAGATTTCACTCAGCGTTATCGAATATGGCTGGGACAAGCAGTATGGCGGAATCTTCTACTTTATGGACCGCTGCGGCGCCCCTATGCAGGAGCTTGAATGGGATCAGAAATTGTGGTGGGTGCATATCGAAAGTGCCATTGCAATGATTAAGGGATACCAGCTCACCGGCAACAATAAGTGTCTCGAGTGGTTTGAAATACTGCACAACTATATGTGGGAGCACTTCCGCGACAATCAGTTCCCGGAGTGGTTCGGCTATCTTCGCCGTGAAGGTATGACTCTCAACACCAGCAAGGGCGGCAAATGGAAAGGGTGCTTCCACGTCCCCAGAGGCCTCTACCAGATTTACAGAATCCTCGAAAGCATTGCTCAAAAAGATTCTTCGGACTAAGCCATATCATTTTTGAATCAGTAGCTCTTACGAAAAAAATAGTACATTTGCAGTGATAGTACCCGCCAAGCCTCCTGATAGTGCTCAAATAGGCGGGTCTTTTTTTGTATATAGACTATGGCTATACCTTTCACAAAAACTTTCAAGTCTCCATCTGATCTTGTTAAGCTCCTAAAAAAGAGAGGGGTGGATATAACGAACGAGAATAGAGCAGAGAGTTATATCCGCAATATCGGATATTATCGTTTAAGTGCTTATATGTACCCTTTCTTAATGATGCCTAAAACAGCTCACCAATTCAAGAATGGAATATTGAGCCATTGTATAATCATCACTTCAACAACAATTCGTACAATCCTTGAACATCACTGGCGACCTGCTCAAAGCGATCGTTCTTTGCAATATTCTTTTCGTCCATATAGATACGCTTGTTCAATTCAATCATCAAAGCATTGTAATCGGCAGGAGTATCAACGGTCTTGGCGTTGCTATATGGCGTGTTCAAACCAACTGAATAACCTTTCGCCTTGAAGTAGTTCGTAACGAGAGACAACACTTCGTCTTTCGGCCTTGTAAAATCATTGTTCCAGCCAAGACAGACGTCAATGCCGTGATTCATTGAAATATCCGGCTGCAGGAGTGTCGCCCCGTTACTGAAACTATGGCAGTCAAGAAGGAGCGATTCGTGTCGTTGGACAAGCAGACTTGCCAGTTTATATTGATGGTCAAGATATTTCTGCATGATACGGATGTCACCAGACGGGAACAATCTTGGATTGTAAGCTCCCCTATCGGTCATCAGGCAACAGCAGGCAGTAATCCCGAGACCTCGCTTTTCCAGTGGGTCGTGACTGAGCCTCTCGACATCACATAATGTCCTGCAGACATCGAAAACAACCGGTAAAATATTGTCAGAGTGAGACTGAGGGACGAAGAGTTCATCCGTAAACCAATCAATGAGGTCACTGGCTTGTTCAAGCCATTTTTGTCCGAAGAGTTTTACTTCTGCAGCACCGGCAAAAGAGAAATCCGCAGATGAATGCGGCACGTGAAGAATGATGTTCTTGTACATAATGTTTGGTTTATAAAATTGTTCATTCAAGCCTTCCCAAGAATGGCGACTCGACCAAACACTGCTGTAACAGACAAAAAATCCCTACAACTTACGCTGTAAGGAAGTCAAGTAGAGTGAGCATTTTTGGCTTATGCCCGCATCTGCCTTTCGGCAAACCACCGTGTTCCGAACTATACTCTGGCCCATCCGGACTCGGTTGGTACGCATTGCTGCGTTCTTGATGCTTCCAAACTTTTCGAGCTTGTGTTTGCAAAGATACGATTTTTTTCAAGACAATATGAAAACGACAGTTTTGAGTGCTAAAATTTGTCGGTTTCTCATTATTTTAGCAAGAAAACGACAGTTTTGGGCACTAGAATTTGTCGGTTTCTCATTATTTTAGCAAGAAAACGACAAATCGGGAAGAGCCGGATTGATTGTCCGTGCGAGGAAGCGGAGCTTTTCTATGTCTCCGGTGGTGTAGAAACGGGTGTTGCCAGTGCCGTTTGAAGGTTGATACCCGATGACTTTCATTACCTGACGGGCCACCGCAGGGGCGGGGTTGACTATCTCGGCACGACCGGCAGTTATAGATGCA
>JABUTQ010000135.1 GCA_021443605.1 Bacteroidales bacterium
GCAAATCCGTACAGTTGAAAAAGATGGTTATGCCGCTGTACAGCTTGCCTATGACGAAACTACAGAGAAACACGCCAGCAAGGCTCTTCAAGGGCATTTTAAAAAGGCAGGAACCACCCCTAAGCGCAAATTGGTCGAGTTCAAGAGCTTTGACATGGCCAACATCAAACTTGGGGACACTATCACCGTCAATGACCTCCAACTCAAGTGGAAAGAGGAAACTGACTGGGTTGACGTTACCGGTATCTCTAAAGGTAAGGGATTCCAGGGCGTTGTGAAGCGTCACGGATTCCAAGGTGTAGGCGGTCAGACTCATGGTCAGCACAACCGTCTCCGCAAGCCTGGTTCACTCGGCGCATCTTCATGGCCTTCAAGGGTTTTCCCCGGTATGAGGATGGGCGGACACATGGGCTGCGACCGCGTAAAAGTTCAGAATCTTCAGGTTATCAATGTAATTCCTGAAAGCAATCTCATCATCGTTAAAGGTTCCGTACCCGGAGCCAAGGGTTCTTACGTAACATTGGAGGATTAACATTATGAAGACAGCTGTTTACAAAATTGACGGTACACTCTCCGGAAAGGAAGTGGAGCTCGATGACGCAATCTTCGGAATTGAGCCGAACGATCATGCTATCTATCTTGATGTTAAGCAGTTCCTTGCAAATCAGCGTCAGGGTACCCACAAGTCTAAAGAACGTTGGGAAGTATCTTACAGTACCAAGAAGATGGGTCGCCAGAAAGGTGGCGGCGGTGCACGTCACGGTAGCATCAAGAGCGGTACTTACGTAGGTGGTGGACGCATTTTCGGTCCTCAGCCCCGTGACTACAGATTCAAGCTCAACAAGAAGCTCAAACAACTCGCCCGTTTCTCTGCCCTTTCATATAAGGTTAAAGAAGAGGCACTTATGGTAGTTGAGCCGTTCACAATGGAAGCTCCCAAGACAAAAGAGTTCATCAAGATTCTCAGCAATCTCAAGGCTGACGGTCGCAAGACTCTCTTCGTGCTTCCCGAAAATTCAAACAACATTTACTTATCGTCCCGCAATCTTCCTGAAGTGAAGGTCATCACAGTTGACGAAATCAACACCTACGCCATTATGAACTCATTCAAGATGGTTATGGTTGATGGGGTTCAGGATATTCTTGCTGAAAGACGTAAATAAGACAGAGCGATGGGAATATTAATTAAGCCAATAGTAACTGAAAAGATGACGATTCAAGGCGATAAGTTGAATCGTTACGGTTTCATTGTTGACCGCGATGCCAATAAGATTGAGATCAAACTCGCGGTTGAGCAGATGTATGGTGTTTCGGTAAAAGATGTAAATACCGTAAACTACCACGGAAAAAAGAAGAGCCGCTATACAAAGGCTGGTATGTTGACAGGCCGTGCAAATCACTTTAAGAAAGCTTACGTGACTTTGGCCGGAGATGATAAGATAGATTTCTATAGTAACATTTAAGGCTATGGCAGTACGTAAATTCAAACCGGTAACCCCCGGCAGCAGAAATAAAGTGATCAGTGCATTTGATGACATCACCTGCACTACCCCTGAAAAGTCGTTGCTCCGTCCGCTTCGCAGCACAGGCGGCCGCAACAATCAAGGTAAGATGACAGTTCGCTACATAGGTGGCGGTCACAAGAAGATGTATCGTGTAATCGACTTCCTCCGTGACAAAGACAACTATACTGCAACTGTAAAGACCATCGAATACGACCCTAACCGCAGCGCACGTATCGCTTTGGTTCAGTATCAAGATGGTGAGAAACGTTATATTATCGCTCCTAACGGGCTCAAGGTTGGTCAAGTGATCGCTTCGGGTTCCGGAGTTGCTCCTGAAATAGGTAACACTCTTCCGTTATCAGAAATTCCTCTCGGTACATTGATTCACAACATCGAGCTTCGTCCCGGTTGCGGTGCCGCTATGGCACGTTCTGCCGGCACATACGCTCAGTTGACAGCCCGTGAAGGCCGTCACGCCATCCTTCGCCTCCCTTCAGGTGAGACTCGTATGGTTTTGACAACCTGCCGCGCCACTGTCGGAACAGTATCGAATGCAGACCACAATTTGGAATCTCACGGAAAAGCGGGTCGCCGTCGCTGGTTAGGCAGACGTCCTCGCAACCGCGGTGTTGTAATGAACCCTGTAGATCACCCTATGGGCGGTGGTGAAGGCCGTGCTTCCGGTGGACATCCTCGTTCACGCAAGGGCTTGATGGCCAAGGGCTACAAGACTCGTAATCCTAAGAAGACTTCCAACAAGTTCATCATTGAAAGAAGAAAGAAATAACGGAATAAATTTTTAGAAAATTATGAGTCGTTCACTTAGAAAAGGTCCTTATATTCAGGACAGCCTGGAAAAGAAAGTTCTTGCTATGAATGAAGGTAGCATGAAGAAAGAAGTAATCAAGACTTGGTCTCGTGCAAGCATGATTTCTCCTGATTTCGTAGGCCACACTATCGCAGTGCACAACGGAAACAGATTTATTCCCGTTTACGTTACTGAGAATATGGTAGGCCACAAACTCGGCGAATTTGCTCCGACACGTACATTCAAGGGTCATAGTGGTAATCGTTAATAATTAAAAGGAAGATTACAATGGGAGCTCGTAAAAGAGAAATGGCCGAAAGGCTTAAAGAAATAAAGAAACAGACAGCTATCGCAAAGCTGAATGATGTTCCTACTTCACCCCGCAAGATGCGTCTTGTAGCCGATATGGTTCGTGGAGTAGAGGTAAACCGTGCTTTGGATATTCTCAAATATTCAAAGAAAGAGGCTTCTAACCGCCTTGGCAAGCTCGTGCGCAGTGCAATTGCAAACTGGGAAGCCAAGAACGAGGAAGACCGCAAAGAGTTGGAAAACGGCAACGTATATATCAAAACCCTTATGGTTGACGAAGGCCGTACACTCAAACGTATCCGCACAGCCCCTCAAGGTCGTGCAGCTCGTATCCGCAAACGCAGCAATCACGTTACAATCGTGCTTGGAGTTAAAAATCAACCGGTAAAGGAGGAAGCATAATATGGGTCAGAAAACTAATCCTATCAGCAATCGTATCGGCATTATCCGCGGTTGGGACTCTAACTGGTGCGGCAACTATCCTGAGAGAATTCAGGGTGATGCCAAAATCCGCGAATACCTCAATGCCCGCCTTGCAAAGGCTTCGTTGAGCAAAATCGTGATTGAGCGCACTTGGAAAGTGATTACAGTTACAATTCACACTGCCCGTCCGGGTCTTATCATCGGTAAGGCCGGCCAGGAAGTTGACAAACTGAAAGAAGAATTGAGGAAAGTTTGCCAGAAAGACGTTCAGGTAAACATCTTCGAGGTAAAACGCCCTGAAATCGATGCAAACATCGTGGCGAACAACATTGCCCGTCAGGTTGAAGGCCGTGTATCATACCGCAGAGCCATCAAGATGGCTGTAGCATCTACAATGCGTATGGGTGCCGAAGGTATCAAGGTTATGATCAGTGGTCGTCTCGGTGGCGCCGAAATGGCTCGCAGCGAACTCTACAAAGAGGGTCGTACACCTCTCCACACCTTCCGTGCAGACATCGACTATGCATTGGCAGAAGCCCATACAAAAGTTGGTGTTCTCGGTATCAAGGTTTGGATTTGCAATGGTGAAGTTTATGGAAAACGTGAACTTACCCCTGCTGCCGGTGTTGCTGCCAACAGCGCAAATGCAAATCACGAGCGTGGTGGCGAACGTCGTGGAAATGGTCGTGGAAACGGCCGTGGCGATCGCAAGCGCGGTGACAGACGCCCTAAGAGAGAAGAGTAACAACTCAATTCTAATATAAAATTAAAAGAGACGGTGATAACATCATCGTCTTTTTTTTGTATATTCGCAATTGCTATGAAAAACTTACACTCACTCCTTTTTGTCTGCTGTGCGGTGATATTGGCTGCATGCAGCGAGTCTGCCGGGCTTCAAATCGTAAGCCCCGAATCTATGGGCTTCAGCTCAAAAAAATTGGCACAGGCCGATGATGTAATCTATCAATCTATTGAAAATAAGGAAATTCCGGGGGCTGTCCTTGCTGTTGTCAAAGACGACAAGATAGTCTATCTCAAAGCATACGGTAATAAGTCTTTAGTTCCCACAGTTGAACCGATGACCATCGAGACGGTATTTGACCTGGCTTCGGTGAGCAAATGTGTGGGGACAACATTGTCGTTTATGCAGATTGTTGAAAACGGAAAGGTGCGCATTACGGACAACGTCAAGATGTATATTCCCGATTTCGCCCCCTGGGTAGATCCCGAAACCGGCGAAAAAATCGACATCACCATCCGCGACCTCCTCACCCACTCTTCTGGCCTTGAGGCTTACACAAATGCCAATACGATGGTTGAGAGATTCGGCTCGCCCTGCCCAGACAGCCTTATGAGACATATCGCCACAGAAATCAAGAGGACATTCAAACCGGGCACGGACTTCACTTATAGTTGTCTGAACTTCATCACCTTGCAGAATATCCTCCAAAATGTCACCGGAGAGAAACTCTGCGACTATGCGAAGAAGAACGTTTTTGACGTTCTCGGGTTGAAACATACGACTTATATCCCTACAGGTGAGATACTTTCGCTCTGCGCCCCAACTGAGGTGCAGGCAGACGGCAAGCCGCTCCTGGGCACGGTGCACGATCCCCTCGCAAATATCTGCAACGGAGGCAATTCCGGCAACGCAGGGGTATTCAGCAATGCTGAGGACCTCGCCGTGGTTTGTGCCGCAATTATGAACGGCGGGGCAATAAACGGCCACAGGATACTCTCTCCCCTCACCGTAAAGACGATGACCACAGTCCCTTCGGAAAACGCCCCGCATATAGGGCGAGCTTTGGGATGGGACGTATATAGCGACTACAGCTGGCACCGCGGCGACATTTTCGACCGAGCAAGGACCATCTGCCACACCGGCTACACCGGCACAGAGCTCGTTATTGACCTTGAAAACAAGATAGCTGTCATCCTCCTCACCAACAGGGTTCATCCTCAAGACAAGAATTCAGTTTCAAGACTTCGCGCTCTGGTTTCAAATATCGTGGCCGGAGCCGTAACCGAATAGAGATGAAAATTTCAAACAAGATACTTTTCCGCACCTCTCTCCTGCAGCTCGATTCACTCTTGCAGGGGAAAAAGGTATTTGTGATTATCGACAGCAAGGTTGAGGCGTTGTATGGATCATATTTTCCATATCCCAAGGTGTTTATCGAGGCCGGAGCCAAGAGCAAGTCGCTTGCCGTTATTGAAGAAATAATACAGCAGCTGCTCAAAATGGGGGCAGACAAAGATTGTCTGCTTTTGGGCATCGGTGGCGGCACTGTGATTGACATTACCGGCTTTGTCGCTTCAATTTACCGCCGCGGTGTCCGATTTGCCTTGATCCCCACTACGCTCATTTCTCAGACTGATGCCGCAATTGGGGGTAAATTTGGTGTCAACACATTGGATTTCAAGAACTTGATAGGCATTTTCAACACTCCGGAATTTGTATATGACTGCTCTCTCTTCTTAGGCTCGCTCGATCAGAGGACATTCCTGCGCGGAGCATCCGAAATGCTCAAGATATTCCTCCTTTCAGACAAGAGCCGCTACGAAAAGGCTGTAAAGTATTTCAAGGAGAAGCCTTCACCAGAAGCGAACGAAACGCTTGAATCACTTGTAGTACACGCAGTTAAGCATAAATGTGACATTGTGGAGAAAGATTTCAAGGAGCAGGGGGCAAGACGGGTTCTCAATCTCGGACACACTTTCGGCCACGCCATCGAGAAACTGGGCGGAGACAAATACTCTCACGGTGAGGCGGTGAGTATCGGGATGGCTTATGCCGCCAAAATCGCATGCAGTCTGAACTACTGCAACGAAAAGGTCAGAGACAAGATTATTTCCGACCTCAACTCAATCGGTCTGCCCACAGAATGCGACCTGGACCGCAACTTGTGCTACGATGTAATTGTGAAAGAGAAAATCAGGGATGGAGGATTTATCTATTTTGTGGTGCCTGTAAAGATTGGTTCGGCAAAAATCATCAAGATTCCAGCTGATAATCTGAAAGAAATCATTTCAAATCTATAAGAAACATAATTTTTGTAATATCAAAAGTTTATGTACCTTTGCAGTCCAATTTTGAGAATTGGCTACCGTAAATGCCCGGATGGCGGAATCGGTAGACGCGCTGGTCTCAAACACCAGTGGCTGTAATGGCTGTGCCGGTTCGACCCCGGCTCCGGGTACAAAAAAAGAAGGCGACCAAAGATTCTGGTCGTCTTTTTTATTGTGACTTAGACGCTGTTCCAAGTTTGCAAAAATGTGATAGAGACTTTATTGAGCATATAGCTCAATATACTCAACAGCAATTCTTCGCACTGTCCGGATGAGAAATTATACCACTATTTGAAAACAGAATAGGCAAAGACAATCTTGGGGGCACGCTCCGCACCGTTGCCGTTGATTCGTCCCATAGAGTAGTAGTAACAGTCGGCATAGTAGTATGTCTGGCTGCTCGAACTTGAATTGTAATAGTTGTAATAATTGTAGTAATTATTATAATAACTGCTGCCGTAACCATATCCACCATACCCATAGCCATAACCGTATGGATCGTAATAATAGTTGTAATTATTGTAATAATCTGATGAGCTGGAAGATGAAGTGGTATATTCGTAGGGAGAAATCAACCATAAATCATCGGTTTCATCTATTTTGTCATCGGTAAGCAAGTCCTGAACATAGTCTGTAATGTCAGGCCTGTAGTATTTGAGGGATCTGTTTATCGTGCCGTGATCGTATTCTGAACTGTAGATGGTGGCAAGAAGGCTGTAACGATGTCCCTTTCCGGTGAGAGTATCCCTAAGGCAGGGATAGAGAGCGGACGGATAAGTGTCCATTTCGTCCAAATCGTCGGGGAACTCGAATGGAAGTTCAAGCGACACGCGGGAGAAAAGGACATTCTTCAAATCTATCCCCTTGTCCGCTGCCCATTTCTCAAAAACTTTCTTGATGTCCTTTGCCGAGATATGAGGTTTTACGCCTGCAAGTCCCTCATAATAAAGCGTTTTCAAATTGTTGTCCGAACCTACCTCAAACTTTTTCCTGTCCTGCTCGATTCGCTGGATTGCAAGGCCATCAGTACCGCCGAAGGCCAATACGATAGTGGTATCCCTCTTGCGACCGGCTGCATTTGTCGAGTTGTAAGTGAAGACGACGCCCGCCTCGGAGAAGTAGTTGATGCGGCCTCCTTCATATCCCTCCATCGGCTCGTCCATCTCAAGGTAAAGTCCGGGGATTTTCTTCACGAGAAGGGAGGCAGTGTCAAGCTCGGCCTGTGTGAGAGTAAAGAATTTACTTCCGAAACTCTCTGAAAGATTGATGGTTATTTCCGAATCTCCAAAATATACCACGCTTTCCGTATTGATTGGAGTGTGATCGTAACTGTCATCCGTGATGGCACTGCAGTAGATATCGTCTGCAGTAAGAGCCTTCTTCAAAGGATAGACCGTGATGTTCTGAGGTATCGCCTGTTGCCCCTCGGCAAAAGTAGTGTACTCCTGCAGAGAAAAATACAAATACATCGAAACAAATTTGGGATCCGTGCCGAACGGATTTGACTTTGACACGGAATCAGCATCGAAAGTGACCGACCCGGCAAGGCCAATCTTTGTAAGACCGAATGTCTCGTTTATATTGTTGCCGAGCATAAAATAGTACGAGGTGGATTGTATGCTGTCGGAAGCCCTCATCCCCACAGGGACCTTGAGACTTTCATACGCAATTGTAAGATCCTGATCCGCAGGAACAAAGAAACCGCCGACCGTCCTGTCGTTATTTACGCAAGAGACCAAAAGCAATATCGGCAGGAGAAATATGCTAACCCTTCTTAGAAACATCAGATGATAAAATTTGTTCATAAAAGACATTGTAATCCTGTATGTAGGCGTTATCATCCTTTGAAATCGGTTTGCTTTCAAGCAAAGGAAGATTTCTCTCTGTGACATAGCGACTTATCTCCTCTGGTATTTGGGGAGCAGCCTTGATGATGCCGTCCGCATAACGGATAGCGAGTTTTGCAAGATTTATGCCATCGGGGGAGGCCATCACATCGAGATCCTGATTCGATATGTTCTCAAATTTTATCTTTTGCCTGATATTTTCATCAAGTGAGAAATCGGAGTCGTCATAAAGCGAAATCACAACCTTGCTGTCTGAAAAGATTGGATCTGCGTGATACGCCTTTTTGAGATAGAGAGGAAGAACATGGGTAATCCACCCCTGGCAATGGACAATATCGGGCTTCCAACGAAGCTTCTTTACCGTTTCCAACACCCCACGGGCAAAAAATATCGCCCTCTCGTCATTATCCCCGAAGAAATTGCCCTCTGCATCGGAATAGACTGCCTTACGATGGAAATAGTCCTCATTATCAATGAAATAGACCTGCATTCTTGCAGATGATATGGATGCCACTTTGATAATAAGCGGACGATCTACATCGTCAATCACGATATTCATACCTGAAAGACGGATAACCTCGTGCAGCTGATTTCGCCTTTCGTTGATATTTCCATATCTCGGCATAAATGTACGAATCTCCTTTCCGCTCTCTTGAATACCCTGCGGCAGGAACCGTCCTGCAATGGCGATATCCGACTCGGCAGAGTATGGAAAAGTCTGCGAGTTTACAAAAAGGATTCTAATCGGTTCGCTCATAATACTCAAACTACATTTTAGGGCAAATTCATCACAAAGATAATAACTTTTTATTTATCTTTGCTATATGTTTGTCACAAATAACAAAAAAAATCATTATGAAGCACTATAAATCACACTTTTATGCTCTGATTTGCCTATTTTTCGCAACCAATGCATTGTTTGTGTCCTGCAATCAAAACACCGGAATTTCAGGCACCAGTCTTCCGGCCAGAATAGAAAACGGAATGATTGTTTTTGACGAACCTCACCGCGCCGCGGGGCAGCAAAGTATGCTCCAGTTTGCGGCAGACCCGATACCGGTGGTGCGGGTAGGATTCGTGGGACTCGGAATGCGGGGCCCGGATGCAGTGGAAAGGTTCTGCCATATTGACGGTACAAGTGTCGTAGCCCTTTGCGACAAATATGAGGACAGGGCCGTGGCCTGCCAGAAGATACTCTCCGGCGCCGGGCGTCCCGAAGCTGCTGTTTACAGCGGCAACGAGGGGTACAAGGAGCTCTGCGAAAGGGATGACATCGACCTTGTGTATATCTGCACCAACTGGCAGATGCACGTGCCGGTGGCGCTCTATGCACTCGAACACGGCAAGCACGTGGCAATAGAGGTGCCGAGTGCAACCACCATCGAGGATTGCTGGAAACTCGTGGATGCATCCGAGCGCAACCGCAAACATTGTATGATTCTCGAAAACTGCTGCTACGATTTCTTTGAGATGACAGCCCTGAACATGGCCCAGCACGGAGTGTTTGGGGAGATTCTCCACGTAGAGGGAGCCTATATCCACAATCTTGAACCTTTCTGGAAGCATTATGCCGACAACTGGCGTTTGGAATACAACCAGCAGCACGACGGAGACCAATATTCCACACACGGATATGGCCCTGATTGTCAAGTACTTGATATTCACAGAGGTGATAAGCTGAACTATCTTGTGTCTATGAGCACCAAATCCGTCAACGGAAAGAAGAGAGCAAAGGAAATAATGAATACGGAAGAGTTTGCCCAGGGCGACCACATCTGCACCCTCGTAAAGACAGAGAAAGGCAAGACCATCTCCATCCAGCACAACACTTTCTCTTATCGCCCATACAATCGTCTGTATCAAATCACCGGCAGCGACGGGTTTGCAAACAAATACCCTTCGGAAGGGTTTACTTTCAAGCCGGACAATCTGGGAGACCAGGCAGATGGACAAGTTCCTGACATAGAGAATCTTAACATTCACGGGTTCGCCCCTGCGGATGTTGTTGCAAAAATGAAGGAGATTTACAGACATCCTTTCGAGAAGGAGATTGGAATGACTGCAAAGGAAATTGGCGGCCACGGCGGTATGGATTACATAATGGACTGGCGTCTCGTATATTGTCTTCACAACGGGCTCCCTCTCGACATAGACGTCTATGACACGGCTGAATGGAGCTGTATGGGAGAGCTTACGGAAACTTCCATCCGCAACAACAGTATGCCGGTGAAGGTTCCCGATTTCACCAGAGGAGACTGGGACAAGCTTGACGGACTCAAATTCCATTTTGTAAACGAACAATAGCTATATGTCATACAACGAGGTGTTTTTAAAAGAGATTGCCGGACAATTTATTCCGTGCGAAATCATTGATTCCGTGAAGCCGCTCGGAGAGGGATTCATCAACGATACCTTCACCGTAAAGACCATTGGAAGCACTCCGGATTATATCCTTCAGAGGAAAAACAAGAATATCTTTCCCGATGTCCCTGCGATGATGGACAACATCGTAAGGGTGACCGCCCATCTCAAAAAGAGAGTGGCGGCACAAGGGGGAAATCCTGAAAGAGAGGTACTTACGGTCATAAACGCCAAAGATGGCAAGCCCTATTTCCAGGATGGGAACGAAGAATTCTGGGCTGTTTGCGTATTCATTTCAGACTCTTTGACATACGACCGTGCCGACACTCCCGAACTTGCATACAAAGGGGGCGTGGGGATTGGGCGTTTTCAGAGCCTCCTTTCAGACTTCAACGAACCTCTTGCTGAAGTAATCAAAGGATTCCACAACATCAGATGGCGCTTTGCCCAGTGGGACGAGGCCGTAAAGAGGGATGCTGCCGGCCGTGTGTCAAGCCTTGCCACTGAAATTGGCTGGATTGAGAGCCGCCGCGAGGAGATGCTGCGATTCTGGAGCCTTGTCGAAAATGGAACCATCCCTATGCGCGTGTCCCACAACGACACGAAACTCAGCAATATCCTTTTCGACAAAAACGGCAACGTGCTATGCGTGATAGACTTGGATACTATGATGAGCAGTACATCCCTCAACGATTTCGGTGATGCAATCCGATCATACACAAACACCGGAGCCGAGGACGACAAAGACCTGAACCGCGTGTCGATGAGTATGGAGATTTTCAGGGCATACACTGAAGGATATTTGAGTGAGCGCAAGAACTCTATGACGGAGAGCGAGTTGGAGTGGCTTGCCTTCTCCGCAAAGTATATCACCTACGAACAAGTGCTCCGCTTTTTGATGGACTATATCGACGGGGACACATATTACAGGATTCACTATCCTGAGCACAATCTTGTGCGCACGCACGCGCAATTCAAACTGCTTCAAAGTATGGAGGAGCAATTTGAGCAGATGAAGCGGACAGTGAAAGAAATTGTGCGTTAAGTCACGGATTCTGATTATTTTTGCGTTATTATGCAGAACAAGCAGGAAAAGAAGATAATTTTCAGAAGGATGGTGCGGTCTTACCTTTCATCGGTAATCAGCATCAGTCTGGTATTGTTTCTGGTGGGGGCGGTGAGTTTCTTCGCAGCCAACACGAGCAATGTCTCCAACTACTTCAAAGAGAACGCAATAGTCTCTGTAATCCTCTCGCCTACAGCCACTGAAAAGGAGGGGCAGGAGCTTTGCAAGAAGCTTCAGGAAAGGGAAGACGTCAAATCTGCAAAATATATATCCAAGGAAGATGGAGAAAAGGAGATGGAAGAGATGCTTGGAAAAGATTTCCTGAATGTCTTTGAAGTGAACCCTATTCCGATATCCATCGACCTGAATGTCAAGGGGGAATATTTTACCGAGGAGGGATTTGACAAATTGAAGCGGGAGATAGGCAAGCTCCCATCGGTGAGAGAGGTGACCTATCAGGAGTCGCTTGTCGAGGCGCTGAATTCCAATCTCGAGAAGATAGTCTTGATTATTCTTGTGATAATTGCCGGCCTTCTTGCAATATCATTTGTCCTAATCGGCAACACTATGAGGCTGAGCGTCTATGCCAAGCGCTTCACTATCCACACGATGAGGCTGGTGGGTGCACAGCGCAGTTTCATCTGCAAGCCGTTCCTCAGACAGGCTGCGATTCAGGGGATGATTTCCGCCGCCATAGCCGATATCCTGCTGCTGCTTGCATTGAAAAAGATGAACAGCGAATTCGGCAATTTGTTTACGATTTTTGACAGCAACGTGGTGTATGCTGTGCTGATTGGCGTTTTTGTTACCGGAATCGTCATCTGTGCCGGAGTTTCATGGGTAGTGGTAAACAAACTGGCATACATTTCTAAAGACGAATTATATTATTAACAATCAAACAGATATGAGTAATTTTTCAGTTTCTCCCAAAGGTGTAAGACTAATTTTGGTCGGGCTTATCGTTATGGTTTCCGGCTATATCCTGATGATTGGAGGAGGGAGCGGCAGCCCTGATACCTTCAGCGAGGAGATGTTTGATTTCAGGAGAATGGTCCTTTCTCCCATGCTTGTCATTCTCGGAATCGTTTTCGTGATAATCGCCATAATGCGCAAGCCAAACGATGAGCAGAAATGAGTTGGTTTGAAGCAATCGTTCTCGGTCTGGTTCAAGGACTTACCGAATTTCTCCCTGTGAGCAGCAGTGGGCATCTGGTGATAGCAAAGGAGCTTTTCGGCATCGAGACGGCAGACATATCATTTGAGATTGCCGTGCACGCTGCCACAGTGCTGAGTGTAATCATCGTGTTTTGGAAACAGATAATCAATCTTCTCGCCGGACTTTTCAAGTTCAAATACAACGAGCAGACCAAATATATCCTGATGATTTGCGTATCGATGATACCGGTATTTGTAGTGGGGATGTTTTTCAAGGATTCAGTCGAGAGCCTCTTCGGCTCGGGACTCTTTACCGTAGGTCTGGCACTTCTTGTGACGGCTATGCTTCTGACTTTCAGCGAAACAATCAAGACCACTGAAAAGCCTCTGACTTACGGAAGGGCATTTGTTGTCGGTTTGGCTCAGGCAGTTGCAGTGATTCCGGGGCTTTCGCGCTCCGGCTCCACCATCGCCACGGGGCTTCTGTGCGGGATGAAAAAGAGTGAAGTGACTCAGTTTTCGTTTCTGATGGTACTCGTGCCGATTCTCGGAGAAGCGTTCCTCGAGTTGTTGGGTGGCGGATTTTCAGCCTCGTCTGTCGGCTCGCTCCCCCTCGCGCTCGGGTTCGTGGCCGCATTCATTTCGGGATTGTTTGCCTGCAAGTTTATGATTTCGATTGTAAAGAGGGCAAAACTGCGTTGGTTTGCAATCTATTGCGCCATCGTAGGCATTACTTGTCTCATCTTCAACGTATTATGATTTTGCCAAAGGCAGAATATTTTTTCGTGTCCGACGTCCATCTGAAGGGGTCGGCAGGAAAAACTTCATCTGACGACAAGGAGACCGCAAGATTTCTTGAGTTTTTGGATTCGCTCCCGTCTTCTGCAAAGGGGCTTTATCTTCTTGGTGATATCTTCGATTTCTGGGTAGATTACAAGTATGTGATTCCCAAGGGGTTTACCCGTGTACTCGGCAAACTTGCATCCCTTGCGGACAGTGGGCTTGAGGTTCATTTCTTCCCCGGTAATCACGATTGGTGGACATTCGGCTATCTTGAAACCGAGATTGGGATGAAAGTGCATTACGAGCCGTATGTCACCGAAATATCCGGCAAGAGGGTATTTATGGCACACGGAGATGGCCTCGGATTCAAGACCGTGATAGATTGTCTTTTCAAAAACAAGGTGTGCATTGCCCTTCTCAAATGCCTCCCATCGCGATGGGTATTTTCATTTGCCCACAAATGGTCCGCAGGCAGCAGAAACAATACGGCCAAACAAAGCTATGTATTTCAGGGAGAGGAAGATCCGCTATACAAATATGCTGCTGATTATGAAAATAACTCACAGGAAAAAATAGATATTTTCGTCTTCGGGCATATCCACAGCCCCGCCCGCATCGCCACGCCGGCAGGGGGAGAACTCATCATCCTCGGCGATTGGCAGAACAACTTCGAGCAGGCGATATTTACGCTGTAAACGGTTTTATAGTGTATGTTTCAACCAAACGGCCAATACCGGATCCGGAATAATTACACGACCTTTTTCAATTTCAATCAACTCCTTCTTCACCAAAGCCTTTTTCACGATTACCACATTGGCAGAAGACCCAAGCTGATACTTCTCCATGTTCTCTTGAGTGGACAATTCACTGCTGACACCATCAACCACCGCACGAAGAAAATTCATCTGGAAAGAGGTAAGATTTTCGGTCTGTTTCTCGAATAATGGAGTATTTTGATCTATCAAATCCTGATATGCCATATCAAAATCTGACTCTGTTGCAATTTTGTCGGTATGTGTCCAAACCAGCCAGGCCAACTGTTGAACATAAGAAGAATGATTGTCCACTCTGTCACAAATCCTCACTGCAAGCTCTTCAGAAATCTTCTTGCCGGTAGATTCAAAACGGCTGCATATATATTCTGCCCAATCTGATGTACCAATCTTTGGGAGATATATCGCGTCTCCAAACTTATAAAATGGAAAACTTCTGTTTTCAAAAAGTTCATTCATAAGATGCTTCTTGCTCCCGAACAAGCAGTATGATACCGATTTTTGCATCTGCCACACAGTCCGTAGCCGCTTTTGGAAAGTCTTTGAATCCTTAAATTCAGCAATCTGCTGAAATTCATCTATGCAAACTACAATATTGAAACCTTTTTTTTGCGCTATCTTTTCCGGAAGTTGTAGTATTTCTTCAAAGTCTGTGCTCTTAGGAGTCATATCAAGAGAAATGGAGAAATCTGTCATCGGGTCCGGACCTAAAGAAATCTTCGGGCTGATACGGGATAGAAATTGTCTGGCATGCTCTACCCATTCCTCGAATTTTGAAGATGTCTGTCGCAAAACAGCTGTCGCATACGCATCATAGAAATCACTTTCACTGCGACACGAAAATATGTCGAGATATACAATCTTCAGATTATCAGATTGAGCCAAAGAACAAACCTTGTTTACAAGGGATGTCTTCCCCCACCTGCGCGGCGATATCAATATCGTATTTATGCCGTGGGTAAAATTCAGCAATAACCTTTCGGTTTCCCTCTTCCTGTCGGTAAAATTATCGCCCGAGGTCGCAACTCCAAAAATAAATGGTTTTGTTTCCATATTTCAGTTTGTGAAATTTCAGGCAAAGTTAAGTAATAACTTTATTACTAACAAGATTATTACTAATAACTTTATTACTTGCTTTCCAACACGTAAATCTGGGTGATTTCACCCTTTTTGTTGCGGATTTCCTGACGGACGATTCCTACCCCGCGTGACACCCAAGTCTTGACGCCAAAGGGCCCTTTGCCGGAGAAATACTCCTCATCCTCAATAAGATAGCAATCAAACTTGCCGGCCGGAACTTCAATTTCACACTTATCTGTGACCGAACGGTTCTTGAATTCATTCTTTGTGTCGAATATATCCAACAGTTTGGCCTTGATCTCTGAATCCTTGAGTTTCGTCCCCACCTCGATGTCTGCCGGAATCGTGCTTATGTCCCCGACATACATATAATCGCCCGACTTGATTGCCTTGAACATATCACTCACGTGGGCAGTGACTTTTCCATCAACGATATCTACCTGAAATTCAAATGGATCCTTCCCAATCACAGACTTGCCCTTCTTGTCATAAAAACGATAAGAATACTTGACTTGGGCGTTTTGGGAATCTCCGTTCATAGAGACCAAAGTCTCTTCGCAATAACCGAAAAGAGTCTGCTTCTCCCCTTCATAGATAGCCCATTTGAGGGTGTTTCCGGGGATTGAACTGAAAAACTGCTCCTGTGCCTGCAACGAGGTGCAGAGAAACAAGGCTGCAACATACAAAAATAACTTCCTGACCATCAAAACCTGTAATGAATCAATTTGTAAAACTTTGCCAATGCCGGTTTGAATCCGCTTACGTTGAATATCGCATAGAGCAAATTCTTGAAAAAACGGTCCAAGGCAAAAAGGCCCGTAAAGACCTCAACCACTATGAGAGCAAAAAGGCTGCCATAACCTGAAAGTGCCCCTGGAAATGCTCCCAAACAAATGGCAATGAGGAGGATAAGTGCAATCACAGGGTTTCTGAAGCTATATGTTGAGAGAGTTTTTTTCAAATTGCTGAAGATGATATGCCCTGTGTGCGAGCAGCTGTCCAACTTCACAAGCTCTCCCACATCCTTTCGATAATCGATGTCAGCTTCAATGATCTCTCCGGGCGATACCGTCTGCAGGTTGCGGAGAATCTGATTCTCCTCCACGCAAAACTCCATTCCCTCAGGGATATACATATCGCACTGGCTTCCGCGGCAGATGAAATAATCAACACCGAGGAGCTCGTGCTTGGCAGATGGAATCATCTTGGAGACATATTTGTCGAGGGTATATACGCAGACGACGCCGTTTGCATACTCGGTGCGGATAAATGAATTATTCAGGAAACGACCATCGAGCTTTGTTGTCATCTCCCCCTCTTCCACCATCGAAAGTTCCTCACCATCACGGTTATAGAAGATTTCTTTCACGATGGGGGATCCTATGTTGGTAACTGCGTGGCAGTTGAATTTGTTCAAGAATATAGTGATATGGTTATATAGCCCTTTGTCTGCAGCCTCCTCTTTTTCAAGCTCGAGAATGATATTCCCATCAAGGTAATCGCACTTGCGGATATGATGCATCAGCTTGACGCCCCGTTCTTTGCAAGTGACCACCCCGTTTACGGGACACGCCACTCCACCTTGATACTGACGCTTGTCTATATGCCGACTCCCTTGATAAAAAACCACGTCGTCCAGGCAATTGTTCACCGCAAGAAGGACAAATATGGTTATCACGCTCACAAGCGGAGAGATAAAGAAACTGCCCACAAGGAGTATCAGGGAGAGGATATATCGGACAAGATTCAGCGGAGCCATTATCTTACTGAATATAAGTTGAGTATGAAGTCTTCGTATCTGTACCAAGTCTCTTCACGGGCAAAATCGCCGTGATATGCGAGAGTCTCCTTGCCTGCAAACGCATCAAACGGATTATACCCTCTGTAGAGATTCACGATGGAAGTTCCAGAAATTCTTTTGGAATATTCCACGAAGTAGATGTCCCCCTGCTTGTTTTCAATAAGCTGGATATGGAAAATGCCGGTGGTCATCTTGGGATATGAAGCCGATATCGCTTTTACAAACTCTTTTACGGCAACAGCGATTTTAGAATCTTTCCCCTTGAAATTCAGATATTTGTCATATCCATTCTTGATTTTCACCTCACGGGCGTATATCGCGGGCTCGGATAAGGTGCCGTTTACGTCAACGACATATTCGTGTTCAATCTCTACATATTCGGTGATGCAGGTATCGGGAAGACGGCCAACTCCGTGGCTACCTGCCGACATCTTGTTGGGACGCATAAACACGTTGTCCAAACTAAAAGTGCGCGGAATCTTGATTTGGCACCCTTCCGTGGCACGGGCAAGATTTACGTTCATCTGACGCTTGTCATAAAACCACGAATCTACAGCGGCGAAGGGATTTTTCTCTGCAAGGGCAGTCACAATAGGTTTTCCCTGCCTTGCAAGCTCGTCGGCAGGGAAGACGGTGCACCCTGCACTGTCCTTGACAATCATTTCCAATGCCGCACACTCCTCAATACGTGTAACATCCGATGATGAAGGGCACAAGAGGGCAGTCTTGTCCATATCGGCCATATACAAATGGTCACCATTGCCGGCCTCCTGACGACGGAGAAAGAAAAATTCAGCTGAAATGCCAGCACGGCCGCCGGCTTCAAACACGAAATAGTTCATCGTATCATTTTTTGAAGATAGAACAATTCTGCATACTTCACGCTGCACTCGGTGCCGCGAATCATTGCAAGTTGTCTGATACCGGTCGCATTCAACGGAGACGGTTCTTTCTTTATCTGACTCTTGTAGAGATTGAAAATTTCTATCTTCTCGTCCAGAGTCTTGGTTATATCGTGGTACCAGAGTCCCCCACTGATTATGGTATTCTGATTCAGGATGAAAGGATATTCATAAAGCGCCACGAACTTGGGCATAAAACCATCGCGAAGCCTCAGTGAAGCCATAGCCGCATCATATACCTTCTTGTGGTCCTGATGCCAGCTGGGATAGTTGATAAACACCTCATCTGGACGGAACTCGTCAAAAATCTTGTCGAATTTGGAGACAAAAAAGCGTGTGGGAAGCATATCGAGCTCTCCGTCATAGTCCTCGATTATGATACTGTGGAATGCTTTAAGCCTTTTGCAAACCTCATCGGCTTCGTCTTTGCGGCAAGCCTCCTTTTGCGGATTGCCGATGATGCCGATTGTGGCGTATGCGATATAAATTTCACTTCCTTCATCTCTCTGAGAGGCAAGATAGCCGCCGCAGCCAAGAACTTCGTCATCGGCGTGTGGAGAGATCACCAGTATTCTTTTTGCCATAAAATTTATCTTGCTATGAAATATACCCCTGCAATAACCAGACACACACCAATCCACCTTGTGTAAGGAATCACTTCACCGAAGAATATCGAGCCGGCGAACAAACTGATTATAAAGCTGATGGCTGTAAGGGGATATGCCAATGAGAGGTCATAGTGCTTGAGAACAATCATCCATTCCACGACACCGGCCACTGCTGTGATTCCCGCCAGGTACAAAGACCAGGTGGAGAGTGCAGACTTGAAGAAAGACCAAGACCACGAAAATTCAGGAAGATGCGCCAGGGCAACTTTGAGGAAACATTCTGCTCCAACCACAAGAAGACCTTGAACAAGTATGAGTGCAAACAATCTTATCATATAGAGAGTATTAAGAATACAAAAGTATAAAATAAAATTGTTTTTTGCAGAAGCCGTCCGAAATTATTGTGAATTGGCGTTCTGATGATATCGGTCTATGATTACTTCGTACCTTTCATAAACCTTGTCCACAATGGCGTCCCAAGTGCTGAAAAAATCCTTATGAGCACACAGCCCTGCCTGTTTGAGCAGTTCCGGATTGTGGTAAAGTTCTTCTATTTTGGAGGCATAAGCAGCTTCATTGTTCGGAGCCGTGAAGCCATTCACATTCTTCTTTATCCCACACGCCGCCATAGTATCCCGGACAAAGAGCGTGGGGGTCTGCTGACACGCCGCCTCTATTTTTACAAGACCGTAAGTATCTGCCACAGAGGGGAAAAGGAGCAAATTTGTACGAGCATAGATTTTCATTGTGGTAATGATGTCGCTTACCACTCCGCAGAAAATAACGTTGTTCTGGAGGCCGAACTGAGCCACCATCTCCTCAAGGGTCTTCTTCTTGCCGCCGTCGCCCACAAAAAGCATCTTGAAATCGGGAACCTTTTCCTTGAGAAGAACAAGAGCGCGAATCAGGAATTCTTCATTTTTCTGAAAATCAATCCTCCCTACGGTGGAAAGGACAAAATCGTTCTCATTCAGACCGTAAGTCTCGTTTATCTCACGGCAGGCAGCGACCTTATCTTCCAAAGGGTAATGCTCTGTAGAAAAAGGCATTGTGAATACGGGACTCTTCAGGCCGTATTCTTTTTGGAAAAGGATGCCCACGCTGTTGTTCACGGCCCAACACTCTATGCAGGCATTATAGGCCGTCATCATCAGCTTCACCAACATATTCCCGAAAAACTTTCCGGTATATTGAATCACGTCGGGGCGGAAATGAGAGTGGAGCGTGCCAATCATAGGAATCCCCAATTTCCTGCTTAATATCTTGGCTGTCAACCCGATAGGATATGCACTATGAATATGCATTATATCCAGGTTGGCATTTCGGATTGCTTTGTCGAACTTGGGATCGAACATCGGAAGAGGGCGTGAATAGTCGTCGGTTTTTCGGCCGGTGATGGCTTTGCACCGCACAACCTTATACGGGAACCTGTCGTCATAATCAGGGGGAAGATTCAAGCCCTCCGCGGTAAATACAGTGACGTTGCACTTCTTTGAGAGCCTTGACGCATAAGCATGCACGACATTGATAACCCCGTCTATCACAGGATAGTAAGTATCTATAAACAACCCTACGTTCATCTTGTCTATTCTTCTGTAGCGATATTATAATATTCCAGAATCTTGCTTCTGAGGATATATTCGTATTTGGACCTGATTGTGGTCTGACCTGCCTTGAACCATTTCAACCGACTCTGTTCCAAGTCAAAAGAGGTTGAACGGCCGGCATCATAGAGAGCCTTCTGGCTTTCGTAAGCCTTGTGGGCCGCATCTTCCGCATTTTGGGCGGAGAAGTATCTGTCTTTGGATACGACGGTCTGGCAGTATGACTCGCTCATCTGCATGGTGACATTTTTTCTTGATTCATCAAGAGTAATCTGTGCATTGGATATGCCGAGTTTTGCAGTCTTTACCTTCCTTTTGGAGACAATATCGATTATTGGAATAGATAGCTTCAACCCTACGGCACCCCACCCGTATTTTGCGAGCTGCTCAGAAACTTTGGGATAATCAGAAGTACCTATGGGGAGGAAGAAGTAGTTGTTGTAGTTTGCAAAGAGGGAAATCTGGGGATAGATGCCACCCCTTACCGCCTTTTCACGATATCCGGCACTTTCAAGATTGTATTTTGCAGACATCACGGCGGGATGACGGTCGATATCGGCAATTATGTCCATAAGGGCAAGATTCTTTACACCTTCCACATTATCTGACAGTTCCTCAACCTCGAAGGGAGACTGGGAATCCAAACCCAACAGATTAATCAAAGCCAATTTGGAGATTGCGGTATTCCCTTTTGCCTCGGTATATGCAAATTCACTTGTACTTAGGGAAGATTTTGCCTCTGACAAATCGGCCTGCGTCCTTCTACCACCCTCTACCAGCTGCGTCACGTAATCCAACTGCTTCTTGCAGAGCTGCATCTGTTCAAGGGCAATACGCTCCATATTCAAATCATTGAGCAACTGCATATAAGCAGCTGCAACCTTTATCTTTACATTCAATCTTGACACGGCGATATTCTCTTCGGCTACCTTCAGGGAAGATTTCTCGGCCGAATTTCTATTGGGAATCGCACCGCCTGTGAGAAGAGGCATTTCAAAAGAGGCTGCCATCTGGGTGAGGCCCATCACGGCGTTCCCATCAATGCCGTACATCATCTGCAAGTTGCCGGCGTGAAAAGTCTCCTGTGCTCCTATTTTGATGACGGGCACTCTGGCGCCGGTGGCCTCAGAGACCACCGAATTTTGAATATCATACTGCACCTGGCTGTGCAGAATGGTTGGATTGTGCTCCAAGGCATAGTCAATACAATTGTCCAAACTCCAAGTCTGGGCAGAAACGGGCACCGCAACCAAGAGCGCCAACAATGGAATAAATAACCTTTTCATCTTTAATTCAACTTATTGCCCCTCAATACCATACCTTCAGTAACACCCTCTTTTATCTCGATAAAGATTCCGTCGCTCAACCCAGTGACAACGGGGATTCTTTCAAATTTCTGTTCTTTCTTTCCGGCTGAAGTCAGACGATAGACGAATGGCTGGCCATCTTCAAACGAAATGGCAGCCTCTTCAACCGAAATGACATTCTCTGCCCCTTCTGTGACAAACTCGGCATTGGCACTGTATCCTGCCCTGAGCTCGGTGCTGCCGTCATCGCTGTCAACCGATGCCTTGAGAGAGAACATCACGGTACCGTTTTCCTTCACCCCTCGAGACGATATCTCTTCCAAAGTGCCTGTGATATTGCGCCCGAGGCTCGAACCTACTGTGATTTTTGCAGTGAGCCCGACTTTGAGCAAATCGACTTCAGTCTCATCTATCTTTCCGTCAAAAATCATATTCGACACGTCTGCGATTGTGGCTATGGTGGTTCCTTCGCTGTAGGGACTGGTGCTGACAACCGATGCCCCCTGCTTCAAGGGGAGATCTATTACCCTTCCGCTCATTGTGGCGGTCACGATGGTGGTATTCACCGCCCCGCTTCTCTTGGAGCTACCGTTGAGCACGATGTCGAGAGCCGATTTCGCCTTGTTCACGTTCTCTTTTGCCAGAGCCAGATTGCTGGCACTTTTATCATACTCCTCCGTGGTGATGACGTTGTTCTTGTACAGCTGCTCGCTGCGGTTGAACACCCGCTGTGCCTCCTGTAACTGCAGATTTGAGGATTCCACCGCACTCTTGGCATCATTGAAGGCTGCCATATCGGGGATGACGCTCACTTTGGCTATCACATCTCCTATATTCACGTCCTGCCCTATCTTTACGTTGATATCCGACAATATCCCCGTAATCTTTGGCTTGACATAAACCTCGCGGCGAGGCTGAATCTGCCCCGTAGCCACGGCATTGCGATATATCGAGCGCACCTTGGGATTGAGCAATTCATACACGTCGGAAGTCGGTCTGGACTGGTTCCAGAGGAAATAGAAAGTGAGGGCCACAAATGCCACAACTAATGTCCATAATGCGATTTTAAATCCTTTCTTCATAATTATCTATCGTCTCTTAATGCTTCTATAGCTTTAATTTTTAATGCTTTACGTGCCGGAACATATCCGGAAACCAAACCACCGGCCACTAATATCATAAGCGAACCGAAGGCATACAAGGGTGGTATCATCGGGCGCGAAATGAGGGATTCCGTCCCCCCGCCCATCAGGTTGTTGAGCACTATAAGAACCCATGTTCCGGCCACAATTCCTAAGACTCCCGACCCCAAAGTAAGAGTGAGCGCCTCCATCATAATCTGAAATATGATGGTGCGGGGCCTTGCCCCAAGAGCCCTCCTGATACCAATCTCTTTCGTCCTCTCCTTGATTGTTACGAGCATAATGTTGGAGATTCCAATCAAGCCGGCAAACAAAGTGCCAAGTCCCACGATAAGTATCAGCAGCTCCACTCCGTTCATCGTGCTCCGATACATTGATATGGCATCGACCATCGAGATGATTTCCATAGCGGCATTGTCATCGGGATGGATATTGTGGTTTTTCTTCAAGACGGATACGATTTCATCTCCGGCTTGGTCGAGATTGTATTTATCGTACAGCCCCACCGAAATCATATCGGAATGGTTGTGATGGTTGAAGGCATCCTGCTCTGTGGTGAACGGGAGCAGCACGCAATCCTGAGAATAGAATCCCAGGGAGATGTTCTCGTTCGTATGGGTAATCACGCCCACAATCTGATATGCATTTCCATCGACAGTAAGTGTCTGTCCCACAGGGTTATCAGTATCAAACAACTCAGCCACGACCCTTTCTCCCGCCAAACATACCTTGCGATGCTCGTTTATGTCTATGTCATTTATGTAACGACCATAAATCACCCTCTGGGGAATGTCGATGTAATATGTGGGGGTGACGCCGGCTGTCTGATAATAGCCGCTGCGTTTCATAGAACCAATCTGCTGGAAACCGTCCAGATTGGCATTGGTGATATATCTCAGCTTATTCCCCATCTTCGCCCTAATCGCCTCAACGTCTTTGTCTTCGACATACCACGGCCTGTCTGCATTGAAGCCGGCGTATGCCATTGATGTCTTCGTTGGAGTATATACGATGGCATTGCTGGAGAGTGTCATAATGCTGCCGATGAGCCCTTTCTTCATCCCGACACCGCACCCGATGAGAATGACGAGCATAAAGATGCCCCAGAAAACGCCGAACATCGTGAGAATGCTCCGCACCTTCTGACCTTTAATGGTCACAAGCACCTCTTGCCATACGTCTCTGTCAAATAGCATCATATCGTCTAATCGTTTGCCGCGAGGGCTTCTACAAGTTTTATACTAACCGCCTTCTTTGCAGGCATATACCCCGCCAAGATACCGGAAATTACCATTATCAGCGTTGCACCGAGCATCACTCCCAACTTCACTTCGGGATTGAGGAAGATGCTGCTCGACACTCCCGTCTTGGACAAATCCACCGAGGCCGACACTATCAAGTCGGCTATCTTTATCACACCTATTCCCAGCACCATTCCGATATAACCAAAAATCAGCGTAACCATCACTGATTCAAGTAGTACCAATGAAATAATAGAACGCCTTGAGGCCCCCATCGCCTTTCTGACGGCCAACTCGCGGGTGCGCTCCCTCACCGTTATCAGCATAATGTTCGACACCCCCACAACTCCCGCCACAAGGGTTGAAAGCCCCACAATCCAAAGGAACAGATTGATTGTCTTGAAAAGACTGGTGATATAGAGGAAAAGGTCGTATGTGTTTGTAATCGTGAGAGCCTTCTTATCTGTGGGATCAAACTGTTTAACTCCGGCCAGATGGGCTCGCATACTCTCCACAAACTTTTGATTCGCGCTCTCGCTGTCCAATCCCTCCACCACTATCGACAGCTTGGAAATGTCGTCGTTTTCAAAATAGAGCGACTTCATTGTGGTGAACGGGGCGATTATCGTCCTTGAGATATTGTAAGATTTGGCTGGACGATATACTCCGGCCACCTTGAATGCCACGTCGTGGATGGAAACCACCTTGCCGACTATCTCTTCCGGACTGTCAGAGGGGAATAACCTCTTGCAGAGGTTGGTGGAAACGATACAAACCTTCCTTTTCTCCTTGATATCCATATCGTTGATATTTCTCCCCGCAATGATGACATTGTTCCTGACCGCCTCATAACCGGGATAGAAACCGGCCATATCCGTCTCGGAATATTTGTTTCTATAGCTGACGATTACCTCTCTGTCCAACTCAGCCACACAATTGCTGATATTGTCCGGAAAGGCTTCCATCAAAGAGCGCCCGTCGCTCTCCTGAATATTGATTTTTCTCCCTGCGGGCAGACCGCTGAAAGGATACATAGTCTTTGACGGCTCGACTGTCACGACGTTGTCGTCTTCGTTGAGCCACGCATTAGAAATTCCGTTTATGATTCCGTCACCAACTCCCAGAAGCACTATGAGCAGGAATATGCCCCAAGCAGTAGAAATTCCCGTAAGGAGAAATCTTGTACGGCTGTGGCTGATAGAAGCAAATATTTCTGAGAACAGGTCGCGCATCTCTCTATTTTTCGTCTTTGTAAATTACTCCGTCTTTCAAGAAAATACGCCTATCTGTCTGTGCTGCAATATCTTGTTCGTGCGTAACGATTACTATTGTCTGCCCCTCCTCCCTGTTCAGTTGAAGCAAGATATTCATAACCTCCTGAGTAGTCTTCGAATCAAGTGCTCCCGTCGGCTCGTCTGCAAGGATAATCTTCGGCTTACTGATAAGCGCCCTGGCAATCGCAACCCTTTGACACTGTCCGCCGGAAAGCTGCTTGGGAAGGTGGTTCCAGTGGTCTTCGAGCCCCATCTTGCGGAGATACTCCATGGCGAGAGCGTTCCTCTCTGACCTTCCGACACCCCGATAATAAAGGGGCAATGCCACGTTCTCAAGCGCATTTTTGAAAGTTATCAGATTGAATGACTGAAAGATAAAACCTATCAACTCATTGCGCATAATGCTCGCTTCGTCTTCAGACAGATCCTTGATAAGACGCCCCGCAAGGTGATATTCGCCCTCGTCATAATTGTCAAGAATGCCGATAATGTTGAGCATCGTGCTCTTCCCAGAACCGGAAGCACCCATAATGCTCACCAACTCGCCCTCGCTCACGTGCAGGTTTATCCCTTTGAGCACCGGCACCGGTGAAGCAGTATGGTAGGTTTTATATATATTTTTAAGGTCTATCATTAGTCAGGAATGATGATTTATATAAATCTTCAAAGTTACATATTTCTTTGTAAAAAACAACAATGGCATATCTACAGACTATTTTTCTACTTGATATTGATATAATTCTTACATTTGTCTAAACTTTAACAACTGATTAAAATGAACAAGTATGCTGTAATCGTCATTGATATGCTCAATGACTTTGTTACCGGCCCTATCGCATC